>JBJTIX010000155.1:0-17533 GCA_046095205.1 Opitutia bacterium | reverse complement strand
GAGGTCGAGACGGCGCTCAGGGCCGCGGGCGGCTGAATCAGCGGCCGTCCCCGCGGGGGCTCACCGTCTTCTGCAGCATCTGGTCGGCCAGGGTGACGCGGAAGAGCGAAAGGGAGAGCCAGAGGACTCCGGAAAGGCAGGCGGAGCAGTAGGCCGCGCCCAGCAGGACGGCGGTCTCGCCGGATTCGGACCAGGGCACGTGCTTCTTGAGCACGTCCGTCATCCAGACGAAGAAGACGGCGGTGATCACCAGGTCGATGATGACTCCCTGACGGGTGACCAGCTGAGGCTTCATGTTGTCCATGGAGCCCCCATTGGGTGGACCGCCCGCCCGTCTGTCAACCCGCCGCATCTAATCCCTTGCCTCCGGAGGTGGGGCGTTCACCCTGCCCGCCCCGGAGACCCCCTTCTGGCGCCGGGTTTTTCCGTACGACAACATGGCCGAAGAGCTCAAGGACACCCTCAACCTACCCGTGACGGACTTCCCGATGCGCGCGGGTCTGGCCGAACGCGAGCCCGTCCGCATGGCCCATTGGGAGCGCACCGGACTCTACGCCCGGATCCAGGCCGCCCGGGCGGCCCGCCCCGCCTTCGTCCTCCACGACGGACCTCCTTTCACCAACGGCGACGTCCACATCGGCACCGCGCTGAACAAGCTGCTGAAGGACTCCATCCTGCGTTACAAGTCCATGCGCGGGTTCCGCACGCCTTACGTGCCCGGCTGGGACTGCCACGGCCTGCCCATCGAGCACAAGGTGATGAAGGAGCTCCAGGCCAGGAAGCAGGCGCTGGAGCCCCTCGGCATCCGCCGGGCCTGCGCCGAGTTCTCCGCCTCCTACATCGAGAAGCAGCGCGGACAGTTCCGCCGGCTCGGCGTGCTCGCCGACTGGAAGTCCGAATACCGCACGATGGATCCCGCCTACGAGGCCGAGATCCTCGGCGTGTTCGCCTCCTTCGTGGAGCAGGGCCTGGTCTACCGCTCGAAGAAGCCGGTCTACTGGTCCATCGCCTGCCAGACCGCGCTCGCCGAGGCGGAGATCGAGTATCTGGAGAAGCGCTCCCATTCCGTGTGGGTCGCCTTCCCCGTGCCTTCGCCGCAGAAGGCCGGGCTGAAGCCCGCCCATCCGCTCTCGGTCGTCATCTGGACGACGACGCCCTGGACCCTGCCCGCGAACCTCGCGGTGGCGGTGCACCCGAACCTCGAGTACGTCGAGGTCGTCCACGGCGGCCGATCCTTCCTGGTCGCGGCCGCCCTGCGCGACGCCTTCGTGGCGGACTGCGCGCTCGAGGGCGCGACCGACGGCCTCCGCGTCAAGGGCGCGGCGCTCGAGGGCCTCGAGGCCCGGCATCCCTTCATCGACCGCGCCTCGCCCTTCGTCCTCGCCGACTACGTCACCACCGACGCCGGCACCGGCTGCGTGCACACCGCGCCCGGCCACGGGCTCGAGGACTACCAGACCGGCCTCCGTTACAAGCTCGAGCCCTACTGCCCGGTGCGCGACGACGGCACCTACGCGGACGACGGCAAGGTGCCCGCCTCGCTCGTGGGCGTCTCCGTCCACGAGGTCGACGGCAAGAACCCGGCCAACATCGCCGTGATGGAGATGCTGCGCGCGTCCGGCGCGCTGCTGAAGGCGAAGGCCTTCGAACACCAGTATCCGCACTGCTGGCGTTCCAAGACTCCGGTCGTCTTCCGCGCGATGGACCAGTGGTTCGTCGGGCTGGACCGCGGCGGCCTCCGCCGGAAGGCGCTCGAGGCCGTCGGCGCGGTGAAGTGGATCCCCGCCTCGGGAGAGAACCGCATCCGCGCCGCCGTCGAGGGACGCCCCGACTGGTGCATCTCCCGTCAGCGCGCCTGGGGCGTGCCCATCCCCGCCTTCCTCTCTCCCTCCACCGGCGAGTCCTACCTCGACGCCGCCGTCGTCCGGCACGTCGCCGCGCAGGTCGCGCGCCATGGCGCGGACTGGTGGTGGTCCTCCTCGGTCGAGGAGACCCTGCGCGGCGCGCCGGTGCCGCCCGCCTGGCCCAAGGACCTGCGCAAGGCGTCCGACACCCTCGACGTCTGGATCGACTCCGGGTCCAGCCACCTCGCCGTCTGCGCCGCGCAGAAGCAGCTGCACTGGCCGGCGGACCTCTACCTCGAGGGCTCGGACCAGCACCGCGGCGGGTTCCAGACCTCCCACTGGACCGCCGTCGCCGCGCGCGGCGCGGCGCCCTACCGCGCGGTGCTCACCCACGGGTTCGTCGTCAACGAGAAGCGCAAGAAGATCTCGAAGTCCGACGGCAAGCCGCAGACCGCCGACGACTACGTGAAGAAGTACGGCGCCGACATCGTGCGCCTCTGGGTCGCCTCCGAGAACTACCAGTCGGACATCCCGCTGTCCGACGCCATCTTCGAGACCGTCTCCAACCAGTACCGGGGCATGCGCAACGGCCTGCGCTACCAGCTCGGCAACCTCGGCGACTTCGACCGCGCGCGCGACGCCGTGCCGGTGGCCCGGCTCTCGCCCGTCGACCGCTGGGCGCTCGTCGAGACCGCGCGGTTCGTGCGCGAGGCGACCGACGCCTGCGAGCGTTACGAGTTCCACCGTGCGGCGGCCGCCATGGCCGCATTCACCACGGGCGTGCTTTCCGCGACCTACCATAACGTCATCAAGGACCGGCTCTACACCATGGCGCCGGCGGATCCGCTCCGTCGCTCCACCCAGACCGCGCTCGACCTCATCCTGCGCGCCTACCTGCGCGTCATCGCCCCCTTCGTCCCCTTCACCGCCGACGAGGCGTGGAGCCACCTCGCCGTCCGGGCCGAGTATGCCGACGCCGAGTCGGTGCACCTGCAGGACTGGCCGGAGATCCCGGCCGAATGGGAGGATGCGGCCGGGTCCGCGGCGCATGCCGCCGTCTCCCGCGTGCTGGCCCTCGCCGCCCAGGTGAACGTCCCCATGGAGCGCCTCCGGCAGGACAAGAGGATCGGGCAGTCCCTCGAGGCCGCGGTCGTCGTCACGGGTGATCCGGCGGACGCCGACTTCGCGCTGCTGGCGGCTCAGGAGCCCCTGCTCGCCGAACTGTGGATCGTTTCGGCCGTCACCCTCGCGCCGCAGTCCGGCGCCCCCCTGTCTTTCCAGGTCGACAAGGCCCCCGGCGTCCGCTGCCCCCGTTCCTGGAGGTGGGTGCCGGCACTTGTGGACGCCGGCCGTTTCGGTATGGTGTCTCCCCGTTGCCGGGACGCTCTGGCCGCCAAATATCCCGGATCCTGATTTCCAAGATGCCCAAGAAACCCTCCCCCAAGAAGAAGCAGGCGCAGGCCAAGAAGCCCGCGCCCGCCAAGAGCAAGCCTGCGGCGGTCAAGAAGCCCGCCTCCGCGGCCAAGACGCAGTCCAAGTCCCAGGCCAAGGCGGGGAAGCCCGTCGCCGCCAAGAACGCCGCGGCCAAGCAGCCGGCGGGCAAGCCGCCCGCGGTCGTCAAGGGCGCCAAGGCTCCGAAGGCCCCCCAGCTCGACCACGAGACGCAGAAGCGTCTGCTGAACGATCACCGTCAGTCGCACCACCAGGACGGCGCCCTCGACGTCGCCCCGAAGCCCAAGCTGCAGGCCTACACCCTCGAGGTCCTGCGCGAGTACCTCGGCCGCAAGGGCAAGGCCAAGCTCAACCTCTGGAAACCGGACAGCGAGCGCAAGGCCCGCGAGAAGGCCGCGGCCGCCAAGGCCCAGGCCGCGAAGCCGAACAAGGTCGGCGTCGCCTCGGTGGCCGACATCCTCGGTTCCAACCCCCTGCGCAAGGGCGGCGAGCCCGTGGACGAGATCAGGCAGGTGCCCGAGCGCTTCCGCCGCTACTACCGCCTGCTCATCGCGATGCGCGAGGCCCTGGAGAAGGGCCTGGCCTTCCACTCCGAGGAGGCCCTGAAGAAGTCCGGCAAGGACGACGCCGGAGACCTCTCCGGCTATTCGCAGCACCTCGCCGACGCCGGCACCGACACCGCTGACCGCGACTTCGCGCTCTCGCTCATCTCCAACGAGCAGGAGGCGCTGAAGGAGATCGCCGAGGCGATCCAGCGCATGAAGAACGGCACCTACGGCGTCTGCGAGATCACCGGCAAGCCGATCCCCGCCAAGCGCCTCGAGGCCGTGCCCTTCACCCGCTTCTCCCTCGAAGGCCAGAAGGAGCTGGAGCGCAACCGCCGCGCCCACCGTCGCCGCGGCCAGAATCCGCTGGGCGAAGCCGGCGACGAGGTCGGTTTCGGCACCGGCGGCGGAGGCGGGGAGGACGACCCTTCGGACTCCTGATCCGGCCCGATGTCCGGACTGCGGCCCTACCTGACCTTCTGGTCCGTGGCCCTCGCGGCCCTGGCGGCCGACGTCGGGTCCAAGCTGCTCGTCGTCCGGAGCATCCCGTTCGGTTCCTACTTCCCGGGCGACCCTGAGCGCGCCCCCGTCGAGCTGCTCTCCTGGCTTTGGTTCGTGCACGTCGGCAACAAGGGCGCCGCGTGGGGGCTCGGCTCGCAGCAGGACGTCCGGCCCTACCTCGTGCTTCTCGCGCTCATCGTCCTCTTCCTCGTCTGGCGCTGGCGTCGCCAGCTGCTCGTCGAGCTGCCCGGCGGCCAGCTGGCCTTCGGGCTCTTCGTCGGGGGCACCGTGGGCAACGTGCGCGACCGCGTCCTTGGCGACCACGTGATCGACTTCATCGACGTGCATCTGCCCGGTTACCGCTTCCCCGCGTTCAACGTCGCCGACGCCTGCATCTGCGTGGGCGTGGGCCTGTACGTCATCCTCTCCTACCGGCACGAGACCGCGCGGCGCGAGGCCATCCAGTCCCACTCCGGCGACGACCTCGCCGGCCGGCGGTGAGCCGCCGCTTCGACCTCGAGGCGAACGCCGGCGGGCGCGCTTACCGCCTGCTCGCCGGCCTCGTCGTGCCGCGGCCCATCGCGCTCGTCACGACCGTCGACGACGCCGGACGCGTCAACGCCGCCCCGTTCTCCTTCTTCAACGTGATGGGCGTCGAGCCGCCGATCGCCGTGCTCGCGCCCGCCGACCGTGACGACGGCACGCCCAAGGACACCGCCGCGAACCTGCAGGCCAACGGCGAGTGCGTCATCCACCTCTGCGACGAGGCCGTGGCGGCCCGCATGGTCGAGTGCTCGCGGCCGCTGCCGCCGGGCGAGGACGAGACGCGGCGCGCGGGGCTGGCGGTGCGTCCCGCCGAGCGCGTCCGGCCGCCGGTGAGCGTCGACTGCCCCGTCGCCCTCGAGGGCCGCGTGCTCGACATCCGCCGCTACGGCGAGAACCGCCTGGTCGTCGTCGGCCTGCTGCTGGCCCACGTGCGCGAGGGCGTCGCCGATCCGGAGACCTGGAAGGTCGACTATTCGTGCTATGTCCCCGTGGGACGCCTCAACAGCCCCGACGGCTACGTCCGCTGCACCGACCGCTTCCGCATCGACCCGCCCGGGGCCTGATCAGCGCGCGCGGCCGAGCCGCTTGAGCACCGCCGCGAAGTCGTCGGGCGCGGGCGCGCTGACCGCGACCTCCGCGCCCCCGACCTTGCCGCGCACCTCCGCCAGACGCAGCAGCAGCCCGCGGTGCATCGGCCGGTCCTCGCCCTTGTTGAGCCGGCCCCTCGGCGTCGTGTCCGTGAGCGTCACCCGCCCGGAGCGTCCGTAGCGCAGCTCGCCCGCGATGCGCAGGCCGCATTCCGAGGCGTGCACCCGGATCTGGTCCCGTCGCGGAAGGAAGGTGCGCGCCGTCCAGACGCGCCAGCGTCCCGCGGTCTCGCCGGCCGCGAAGCGCGTCTCGGCGCGCTTGCCGTTGCGGTGGGAGACGAAGGCCTTGCGCCCCGCGTCGTCCATCGCGAGCGGCAGGTCGCAGAGCCCGCCATCCTCGGGCGCGTCCTCGGCGCGCGCGATGAACTCATAGCTGAACGTGAAGGCCCCCGAGCCGACCGCCTCGCGCCAGGCCGCGGCCGGGCCATCCCTTTCCGCGACGATCGCCACGCCGTCCACCTCGGGCTCCGGTCCGAAGACCGCGGCGGGGTCGCGCAGGCCGAGCCTGAGCATCTCCGGCTTGCCCGCCGCCAGCTGCGCGCGGAGCGAACCGAGCAGGGTGGGGCGGCCCTCCTGCCAGGGATGGTCCTCGAAGCACACCTCGCCGGGCTTGCCCAGCGCGACCCAGCCCTCGCCGCGCGCCAGCACCGCGATGCGTATCGCCGTCTCGGCCAGCGTTCCCGCGGGGAAGCCGATCGATCCTGGGGCGCTCATCCTGCTGCTAAAAGAAAAGACCCCGCGGCCGGTCAGGCGACGGGGTCGTGGGGGACGCCCGGAGGCATCACTTCTTGGCGGCGGCCAGCTTCTTGGCGAGGCGGGCCTTGATCCGGTTCACCTTGTTGCGATGGATCACGCCGGACTTGGCGGCCTTGTCCGCGGCGGAGGCCACGTGGGAGGCGTCGGCGGCGGAGGCGGCGGAGCCGAAGCCCTTCACC
Organism: Opitutia bacterium; assembly: GCA_046095205.1. GTDB lineage: Bacteria > Verrucomicrobiota > Verrucomicrobiia > Opitutales > UBA953 > UBA953. Next base: position 11,063 of record JBJTIX010000155.1, on the reverse strand, counting down.
AGCGACCGGAGGCGGGTGCGGACGGACTTGTTGTGCTCGGCCCGGCGGGCGGCCTGGCGGATGCTCTTCTGATTAGCTTTGATGTTGGCCATGTGAGTGAGAAGGGAAGCGGTGGCTGGGCGGCGTAGTCAACGAGGATTTGGTGGCCCCGGGGCCGTCCTCTGCTGGTGGAAGGGGTGGGATTCGAACCCACGTACAGCGAAGCTGAGCGGATTTACAGTCCGCCTCCTTTAGCCACTCGGACACCCTTCCGGCCAACAGGAGGGGCAAGATAGGGGGGTGCCGTCTCCTCTGACAAGCGCTTTCGCCTTCGGAACTCGGGGCTTTTCCCTCCCGGTCTGGACGCTAACCTCGCGGCATGCCGGACTCGCCCCTCGTGGTCCTGATCGACGCCGAATGCGCCCTGTGCTGCCGCACCGCCGCATGGCTCTCGGTCCGGGACAAGGGGGAGCGGATGGCCTTCGCCTCGAACCGCGGGCCGGTGGGAAGGATCGCCGGCGAGCCGCCCGGCGGCGACGCCCGCACGATCGTCGTCTGGGACGGTTCGCGCCGGCTGGTGCGTTCCGCGGCGGTCCTCCGTCTGCTCGCCGCGCTGCCCGCCCCGTGGCCCCTTGTCGCGCTGGTGCTGCGCGCGGTGCCGCGTCCGCTCCGTGACGCCGCCTACGCCTTCGTGGCGGACCGACGCGGCGCCTCCGACCGATGTGCTTCATTGTCTGACGGCCGTCTCATCGGATAGAACCCCGCGTCCGCATGTCCTACGTCGTCAAGCGAGTGCTGGAGATGGTCCCCGTGCTGCTCGTCGTGGTCACCGCCACGTTCTTCCTGGCGCACGCCGTGCCCGGCGGACCCTTCGACCGCGAGCGGCCGCTGCCGCCCGAGGTCAAGGCGCGCCTCGAGTCCTACTACGGGCTCGACCGTCCCCTGCACGAGCAGCTCGGGTCCTACGTCGGCAACCTCGCGCGCGGCGACCTCGGTCCCTCGCTCAAGTATCCCGGCTGGGGGGTGAACGAGATCATCGGGCCCCGCATCCCCGTCTCCGTCTCGCTCGGCCTCGTGTCCCTCGCCGTCGCGGTCCTGCTCGGCGTGCCCGTGGGCGTGCTGGCGGCGTCACGGCACAACACCTGGCTGGATTCCGTGCCGATGGGGCTGACCATGGTCGGCATCTGCGTGCCGTCGTTCGTGCTCGGCCCGCTCCTGGCGCTCGTCTTCGCGCAGGGGCTCGGCTGGGTGCCGCCCTGCGGCTGGGGCGACCTCCGCCATTTCCTGCTTCCCGCCGCCACCCTGGGGCTCGTCACCGCGGCGCCCATCGCGCGCCTCACCCGCGCCAAGGTCGTCGAGGCCGGGTCGCAGGACTATGTGCGGACCGCCCGGGCGAAGGGCCTGCCTTGGCGGCGCGTCTGGTTCGTGCACGCGCTGCGCAACGGCCTCCTGCCCGTCGTGACTTACCTCGGGCCCGCCGCGGCCGCCCTGGTCTCGGGCTCCTTCGTCGTCGAGTCGCTGTTCGACGTCCCCGGCCTCGGACGCCTGTTCGTCTCGTCCATCGTCAACCGTGACGTCACCCTGATCCTCGGCACGACGCTGGTGTACGCGCTGGCGCTGCTCGTGCTCAACCTCGTGGCCGACCTCGCCAAGGCGGCCCTCGACCCGCGCGTCGCGCGTTCCGTCCGATGACGCCCGACGGACCCGACGCCACCCCCTGGAGGCGCTTCCGGCGTTCGCGCGCCGCGGTCGGCGCCGCATGGTTCCTCGCGTTCGTCGCGCTCGTGTGCGCCCTGTCGCCCTGGATCGCGCCCTATCCCTACATGAAGCAGGACCTCGCGGCCAGCGCGCAGGCCCCGTCCGCGGCGCACTGGTTCGGCACCGACCTCCTGGGGCGCGACGTGCTTTCGCGCGTGATGCAGGGCGGGCTCATCTCGATCTCCGTCGGCCTGCTCGCGACCGCCGTCGCCCTCGTCTTCGGCGTGCTCTACGGCGCCGTGGCGGGCGAGCTGGGCGGCGCGTGGGAGCGGCTGATGATGCGCGCGGTGGACATCCTCAGCACGCTGCCGCTGACCCTCATCGTCATCCTCTGCATGGTCGTCTTCGGGCAGAACGTCTGGATGATCTTCCTGGCGGTCGGCATGGTCTCCTGGCTGACCATGGCCCGCATCGTCTGCACGGAGACCGGGGCGCTCAAGGCGCGGCAGTTCGTGGAGGCCTCGGTGGCCCTCGGCCAGACGCGCGTCGGCGTCTTCCGCCGCCACTACCTGCCCAACCTCGCGGGCCTCATCGCCGTCTACGCGACGCTGACCGTGCCCGGCGTGATGATGCTGGAGGCCTTCGTCAGCTTCCTCGGCCTCGGCGTGAAGGCGCCGATGACCTCCTGGGGCCAGATGATCAAGGAGGGGGCGGACATCATGGAGGAGTGCCCGTGGCTGCTGCTCGCCCCGTCCTCGGCCTTCGCCCTCACCCTCCTGGCCCTCAACTTCCTCGGCGAGGGCCTGCGTGACGCCTTCGACCCGCGGGTCTCCCGCCGCTGACATGGCCCTCCGTCGCTATGCGGTCGTGAAGCCGGACGGATCCGACGGCGAGCTGTTCGAGGCGGACCTGCCGCCCGATGCGCCCGATTTCGTCGCGCACCCCGTCACGGGCGAGCCCTGCCGCCGCATCATCGAGGCACCCACGCTCACGACGAAGTACGGAGACGGCGCGATGAAGCAGTCGGTGAGCGACGCGAAGCTGGCCCGCCACGGCTTCAGGAAGCTCGAGAAGGACGGCGACGGCGGCTGGACGCCCGTCAACTGACCTCCGAAAATGAATCGCCCCGCCGGAGGGCGGGGCGACGCATCGTCAGGGTGGGGCGTTTCCGCCGTGCTTCAGGCCTTGGCCGGGGCGGCCTCCTCGCGAGCGCGCTTCACGAGCGACTTCGCGGTGTCGGAGGGCTGGGCTCCCAGCTTGATCCAGTGGTCGACCCGGGCCACGTCGATCGAGAGGTCCGGAGTCTTGCCCCTGGCGCGGGGGTTGTAGTTACCGAGCACCTCGACGAAACGGCCGTCGCGGCGGATGCTCTGCTCGGCGACGACGAGCCGGTAGGTGGGCTCGTTTTTGGTACCGAAGCGTTGGAGGCGGATGCGTAGCATGGGTGTTGAAAGAAAAGGAACGGGGAAGGACGCATCTCGGGTGGGGGGAGTCAAGCATTCCCCAGTCCGGAAAGGGGGCTTTTTATCCCCAGCCCCGGGATGAATCATCGGAAATGCACATTTTAAGCCACTTCTGGTGAGGGACTTGCGGCGTGATACCGCAAAAGGGGTTTTTGCGGACCTCGCGGGCGTCCGCAGGAACGGCCAATCCGGGCAAAAGAAAACCCCCGCTTCTGCGGGGGTTTCTCGGGGCGGCTTATTCGGCGGCCGCTTCGGCCTCGAACCGCTGCTCCTTGACCTTGGTGGCGGACTTGCCCTGGCGGTCGCGGAGGTAGAAGAGGCGGGAGCGCATGACCTTGGAGACCTTCTCCACCTCGATCTTCTCGATGTTGGGGGAGTGGACGGGGAAGGTGCGTTCGACGCCTTCGCCGAAGGAGACGCGGCGGACAGTGAAGGTCTCGTGGATGCCGCCGCCCTTGCGCTGGATGACGATGCCGGAGAAGATCTGGGTGCGCTCCTTGTCGCCTTCGCGGACCTTGGTGGAGACGCGGACGCCGTCTCCCACCTTGAAGGCGTCGAGGCCGCGGCCCTGCTTGATCTGGGACTGGGTGGCGAACTGGATGAGGGGATGGTTGCTGCTCATGGCTGGTTTTCTTGGTCTTTCAGCAGGTCGGGTCGGCGCTTTCTTGTCTTCTCAATCTGCCTTTCCCGGCGCCATCTTTCGATTTCGGCGTGATTTCCTCCTAGGAGGACCGGGGGCACCTCGAGACCATCATAGACGGCGGGTCGGGTGAACTGCGGAAAGGCGAGCAACTTGCCGTTGTAGCTATCCCCCGTCAAGGAGTTTTCCTCCCCCAAAACCCCCGGAATCTGGCGGCCTATGCAGTCCACCAGGACGCAGGCGGGGATGGTGCCATTGGTCAGGACGTAGTCCCCGATGGACACCTCCCGGGTGACTTTCCGGTCCCTAAAGCGCTGGTCTATGCCCTCATAATGGCCGGAAATGAGGATTAGGTGCTCTTTTTGGGCCAGCTCCCGGGCCAGGGGATTGGTGAGCTGTTCGCCGTCGGGGCAAAGGTAGATGACTTCGCAGCCCGGGGAGGCCAGGGCGTCCACGGCGTCAAACAGGGGCTGGCAGGTCATGAGCATGCCGGGGCCGCCGCCGTAGGGCACGTCGTCGACCTTGCGGTGCTTGTCCTTGGAGTAGGCCCTCAGGTCGTGCGCCTTGAAGCGGATCAGGTCGCGCTCGATGGCGCGCCCGATGACCGATTCACGGAGGAAGCCGTCGGCCATCTCCGGGAACAGGGTGACTAGGTCGATGCGGACGGGCACGGGACGGACGTTTGAGGAAGCCCGGGTCGGGCCGCCGAGGCAAGGTTACTTCTTGGGGCGCTGGTCCATCCGGATGCCCGCTTCCGCCGGCACGGCCTTGCCCGTCACTTCCACGTCGGAGGTGAACATGTACTTCCAGACATCCTCCTGGATCGGACGGCCCTTGGCGTCCTTGGGCGAGCCCTTGCCCGGGGTGACGTAGCCGTGGGCGGCCGCGGCCTGCTTCTTCGCGTCGCCCTTCATCGGGGCCTCGGTGATGAGGCGCCGCGAGTTCCCGTAGGGGGCCTTGGCGTCGTCGGCGTTCACCACCGGGCCGTACTCGTTGAGGCGCAGCATGAGCCAGGAGCGCTGGTAGTGGTGGTCGGTCCAGCCGCCGTCGAGGACGTGCGTGTAGCCGAAGAAGCGGTTGAGCGGCGTGGCGGACGGCCCCGCCTGCCAGTCCTCGGTGTTGTCGCGCGGGCCGCAGAACATGATCACGCGCGCCACCTTCTGGTGCATCGCGAAGCGCGCGGAGGAGGTGGCCCCGTGCGACGAGCCGCCGACCACGACCTTGGTCCAGTCGAGCTCCTTGCCGCCCGCGGCGAGGAACTGCTCCCAGCGGCCCTGCGGATGCTTCTTCACGAGCCATTGCACGAAGCGCGTGGCGCGGCCCTTGGCCGAGTCGGCGGCGGCGATGTCGACGGCCCTGGTCGCGTCGACGCCGGCGGTGGCCTCGAGGCGGATGTTGCCGAGGTGCTGGGTGTCGGGCGGCACGGTGTTCAGCTTGGAGAACCAGCCGCGCGCGTAATGGACGCTGAGGTGGTGGTAGCCGTAGCCGTTGACCTTCTCGGCGATGACGGGGTTGTGCCCCATCAGCCAGACGACGAGCTGTCCGCGCGGCGCGACGCGCGTGTCGACGTCCGCCGTCTGCACGTCGGCCGGCTTGCCCTTGCTCTCGAGGGTGAAGTCGATGTCGGGGTAGGACTTCGCGGCGGGGTCGATCTCGCTCGCGCGCGCCGAGATGTGGTAGGCCTGGGGCTGCGGGTCGTTGAACTTCGCCGGCGCGGCGGCGACGGAGGCCGCGGCGAGGCAGAGCAGGGCGGGGAGGGCGTGCTTCATGCCGCCGAGACTGCCGCGCCGCGGATGTCAGGCAAGCGCCGAGGTGCGTTCACTTCGGCAGCTTGCCGTCCACTTCGTTCAGGGCCTGTTCGATGACCTCGCGCGGCGCCCACTGGTGGCCGCCTTCGAATTCGAAGATCGTGATCCGGGAGCCGAAGGCCTTCTTCAGCCGTGCGGCGTTGTCGTAGTTCATGTCCTTCTTGCCGAAGGTCCCCGCCAGGGCCTTCACCTTGATGTCCTTCACGATGTAGGACCTGTCCAAGGGGTTCATGTCGCTGCATCCGGCGCCCTGGAAAATCAGGCCGCCGAAGCCCGGGACCAAGGTCACGAAAAGGGAGCAGGCGCGGGCTCCGCCGGAGAAGCCGGTCGCGACCTTCTTGCCGTCGGCGACGCGCATCCGTTTGAGGACGTCCGCATGGGCCGTCAGGAAATTGACGATGTTGGGCTCGTAGGGCCCGTTCTTGGATTCCTCCAGCATGACGGCGATGTAGCCGTGCGACTTGACCCAATCCTCCATGGCGCCGAGCTTCGCCTTGCCGTTGGGGTCCGCGATGAAGATGGTCTTCCAGGTCTTCCTGGGGTCGGCGGAGTAGCCTTCTGGTACCCAGAGGCGGTAGTGGTAGGCTCCCGAGAGGGCGGCGGACTTGCCGGTCCCCTTGTAGACGCACGTGATGCGCGTTTCGGTTCCGTCCTTCAAGGGCTCCGTCAGCGGGGTGGCGGTCTCGATTGCGGCCGTCTTCGCCTCCGTTTTGGCCGCCGAGGGCTTCGGGGTCTGGGCGCCCGCCGTCAGGGTGACGAGGGCGAGGCAGAGCAGGGCGGGGAGGGCGTGCTTCATGCCGCCGAGACTGCCGCGCCGCGGATGTCAGGCAAGCGCCGAGGTGCGTTCACTTCGGCAGCCGCGCGTCGACGTAGTCGAGGGCCTTCTCGATCACGTCGCGCGGCGCCCACTGGTGGCCGCCGGAGAACTCCATGACCTCGACGCGGCCGTCCGTGATCGTGCGCAGCATCGGCAGTTCGGCGCGGTTGGGGTCCGACTTGCCCATCGTGACCACGATGCCGGCGAGCTGGGTGCCCTTGAGTCCCGGCATGCCGTTGTCGAGCCGGCCGATGCCCGCGCCCTGCAGGATCACCCCTCCGAAGCCGTCGCCCAGCGCCGCGAACACCGAGCTGGCGCGCGCGCCGCCGGAGAAGCCCGTCGCGACCTTGCCGCCCGGCAGCAGCCGCACGCGGCGCTCGACGTCCTCCGCGGCCGCGAGGAAGTTGCCCACGCTGGGATCCCAGGGGCCGTTGCGCGACTCGTCCAGCATCACGACCACGTAGGTCCCCTTGCGGCGCAGCCACGCCTCCATCTCCCCCATCTTCGCGTTGCCCGAGGGGGAGGCGATGAAGAGGCATTTCCAGGGTTTGTCCTTGGCGGCGAGAAATCCCTTGGGCAGCCACAGGCGGTAATGGTAGAGGTCGGAGTAGCGCGAGAAGCCCGACATGTGCTGGCAGGCGATGCGCATCTCCGTCTGCTCCTTGAGCGGGAGGTCCGGCGGCGTCACGGCCGCCGGCGGGCCCTGCGCCTCGAGCGCGGCCGTGAACAGGCAGAGCAGGGCGGCGAGCCTCATCGGCGTCTTTTTCCCGACTTCTTGGCGTCGATGCGCGACTTGATGCGGAGCAGGACGACCGCGAGCGCGACCACCGCGAAGAACGTGAAGAGCACGTTGCTCACCTGCACCCCGCCGGCGGAGTCGTGGCCGGAGGACGTCAGCGCGTCGGTCACGCTCGCGGGCTTCGTCGCGCCGTCCTTGTCGCGGCGCGCGACGGGCGTGCCGACCGGGGTCAGCACGGGCCGGTGCACGCCCTGGAACTTGGCGACGGACTCGATGCGTCCGACCGCCTCGATCGTGTCGCCCGCCTTGCGGCCCGCGGCGGGCACCAGCAGCAGCTGGGGCGGGTCGAGGTCGGTGGCGAGCGCGAGCTCGTAGCCGTCGCCCTCCTCGTCCGCGACCACGATGCGCAGCCTGCGGGGGCCCGGTTGCGCGGCGGCCTCGGCCGCGGCGATGCGGAGGCGGTGGGCCTCCAGTTCCGCGAGCTCGTCGGGCTTGAGCGCCGGCTGGACCGCCCCGGTCTTCGCCTTGAGCGCCTCGAGCGCGGCGAGGTCCTCCGGGCTCACCGGCGTCTGCGCGTACGCCGCACCGGCGAGGGCGAGGCACGCGGCGAGCAACGGGGGACGCATGCACGCAGGATGCGGCTCGGAGGGGCTCAGGGCAAGCGTCGGGCTTTGCGGCTTGGAACGGAGCGTCCGCTGCGGCATAGCCGAGGCGTGCCCGCTCCCGCTCCGCCCGTCCTGAAGGTGACCCGCCTCCGCATCGCCCGCGAGGGCAAGGTCATCCTCCGCGGCCTCGACTGGACCGTGCGCCCCGGCGAGCACTGGGCGCTCCTCGGGCCCAACGGCGCGGGCAAGTCCTCGCTCCTTTCGGCGCTGACCGGATACTTCGCCCCCACCGCGGGCGAGATGACCGTGCTCGGCGAGACCTTCGGCAGGAGCGACTGGCGCGAGCTGCGCCGCCGCGTCGGCCTCGCCGGGCCGTCCGTCGCCGCGATGATCCGCCCCGACGAGCCGGCCCTGCACGTCGTGGCCGGCGGCGTCGACGGCACGGTGAACCTGTGGCGCCGTCCCGCGACCGCCGTGCTCCGCCGGGCCCGCGCCGTGCTCCGCCGCATGGGCGTCGGCGCGCTCGCCGCGCGCCCGTGGGGCCATCTCTCGCAGGGCGAGCGTCAGCGCACGCTCATCGCCCGCGCCCTCATGCCCGGCCCGGCGCTGCTGATCCTCGACGAGCCGTGCGCCGGGCTCGACCCCGCCGCGCGCGCCGACTTCCTCCGTCTCGTCTCCCGTCTGCCGCGCCTCTGGCCGCGCACCGCGCTCGTCCTGGTGACGCACCACGTCGAGGAGGTCGTGCCTGCGTTCACGCACGCCCTGCTGCTGAAGTCGGGCTCCGCGCAGGCCGCGGGGCGCGTGCGGGGCGTCCTCACCTCCGCCGCGCTCACCCGTCTCTTCGGCCGGCGCGCACGCCTGACGCGGCGCCGGGGCGCCTACTCGCTGTCCCTGCCTTGACCCCGCGGCGGTTTTCCGCACCCCTGCCACTTCCGCGCCCGCCATGCCGTCGCCCTTCGAAGGAATCCTCCCCCGTTACGACGCCGTCGTCATCGGGGCCGGCCTCGGGGGCATGACCGCCGCGAACAACCTGGCCAAGTTCGGCCGCAAGGTCCTGCTGCTCGAGCACCACTACCAGCTCGGCGGCCTCGCCACCTTCTTCAAGCGGGCCGGCGGGCACGTGTTCGACATCTCCCTGCACGGCTTCCCGCACGGCATGATCAAGTCCACCCGGCGCTACTGGACCAAGGAGATCTCCGACCGCATCCACCAGCTCAAGGACGTCCGCTTCATCAACCCCGACTTCGACGTCCGCACCACCTTCGACCGCGCCGACTTCACCCGCATCCTCGTCGAGCAGTTCCGCCTGCCCGCCGAGACCGTCGAGGCCTTCTTCGCGCACCTCCGCGAGATGAACTACTACGACAACGACCCGCGCACCACCCGCGAGCTCTTCGAGCAGTTCTTCCCCGGCCGGCCCGACGTCCAGCGGCTCCTCCTCGAGCCCATCGCCTACGCCAACGGCTCCACCCTCGACGACCCCGCCATCACCTTCGGCATCGTCTTCTCCAACTTCATGTCGAAGGGCGTCTTCATCTTCCAGGGCGGCACCGACGTCATGATCGGCCTGATGACCGCCGAGATGAAGGCCAACGGCGTCGACATCCGGCGCAACGTCCTGGTCGAGCGGGTGCACGTCGAGAAGGACGCCTCCGGTCGGCGCCGCGTGGTCGGCGTGAAGCTGCGCGGCACCCGGCTCGGCGAGGAGGCCGAGGTCGCCTGCTCCGCCGTCGTGTCCAACGCCAACATCAAGGACACCGTCCTGCGCATCGGCGGCGAGTCCTCCTTCGACCCCGCGTTCGTGGAGGAGGCCCGCCGGGTGCGCGTCAACACGTCCTCCTGCCAGGTCTACATGGGCGTGCGCGAGGGCGAGACCATCCCGCACATCGGCGACCTCGTCTTCACCTCCGAGGCGAAGCCCTTCTCCAGCCGGGAGCTGGTCGACTTTCACACCACCTCGCGGACCTACTCCGTCTACTATCCGGACACCCGGCCGCACACCAGGACCCCGCGCTACGCCGTCGTCACCTCCGTCAACCAGAGGTGGGAGGACTGGGCGGGCCTGTCCGACGCCGACTACGCGAAGCACAAGGCGCGCGTCATCGAGGAGTCCTTCCGCGGGCTCGAGAAGTTCATCCCCGGCATCCGCTCCAAGGTCGACCACGCCGAGGCGGCCACGCCCCGGACCGTGAACCGGTACGTCCGTCACGTCGGAGGCACGTCCTTCGGCACCAAGTTCGAGGGCCTCAGGGTCTCGATGGCCCTGCCCGAGCAGGTCGGCGGGTTCTACCACGCCGGCAGCGTGGGCATCATCATGTCCGGCTGGCTCGGCACCATCAACTACGGCGTCATCGTCTCGGCCAAGGCCGACGCCTACCTGCGCGACCCGGACTCCGGCCCGCTCGGCGAGGCCGCGGCCTCCGCCGGCCTCTGACGGCTTGACCGTCCGCGGCCGGCCGCAAACCTGCCGGCATGCCCAAGGAGTCTCCCGCCCCCGGCCTGGCCAAGAAGGCCGAGTCCGCCCTCGAGTCCTTCATCTTCGCCAGCCGCTGGGTCCAGGCGCCGATCTACGTCGCCCTGATCCTGGCCGCCGTCGCCTACGCGTGGAAGAGCGTGCAGGAGCTCATCCACCTGATGCACGACTTCAACGGCGTGCCCGAGAGCACCATCATGCTGGGCATCCTCTCCCTGGTCGACATCTCGATGGTGGCGAACCTCGTGAACATGGTCGTCGTCGGCGGCTACGTCACCTTCGTCAGCCGCATCGACTTCGAGGACAACACCGACCGCCCCGACTGGCTGGACCACATCAACGCCAACACCCTCAAGGTGAAGCTGGCCGGCAGCCTCGCGAGCATCTCCGCGATCCACCTCCTCAAGAGCTTCATCGCCATCACCGAGCTGACCAACGGGCAGTCCCCGATGTCCGCCAACCAGGAGAAGGTCATCTTCTGGCAGGCGGTCATCCACGGCGTGTTCCTCGCCTCGATGATCCTCTTCGCCTACAGCGAGCGGATGCAGCGGCACGAGGGCCACTGATCCGTCTCGCCGGGGCGGGGAAGGGGGCTCAGCCCTTGGAGTCGACCGGGATGCGCATCCCGTAGAAGCTGCGGTAGACGTAGAACAGTCCGACCGCCAGCACCGCCGCGCCCAGGCCGAGCTTGAGCCCGGCGGGCATGCCGACCGCGATCTCCACGGCGAGCAGGCCGAAGAGCGTGGTGAACTTGATGACCGGATTGAGCGAGACCGAGGAGGTGTCCTTGAAGGGGTCGCCCACCGTGTCGCCCACCACCGTCGCGGCGTGGAGCGGGGTG
>JBJTIX010000154.1:0-9639 GCA_046095205.1 Opitutia bacterium | reverse complement strand
GCAGTATTCGGCGCCATCGAGCACGAGGGGCTCGTGCGAAGCGGGGAGCAGCGTGCACTGGGTGTCCGGAAGCAGACGCAGGGCCGCGAAGCCGCCCAAAGCGGCCACTGTGAGGACTGCGGTGCCTTTCCAGGCGGGATTCATCGTGCGCTCCGTAAGGAGGACAAGGACTGCAGGATCTGCTCGGGGTCAAACGTGGCCCCGTCAAACCTGCGGACAATCCGCCCCTCGGGGCTGACCACCAGCGTCGCGGCATTATGCACGATGGTTCCGTCGGACTCGGCCGTCAGGATGCCGTACTGGCGCATCAGGTCCCTGATCTGCCCCTCGTCGCCCGTGAGGAAGGTGTGCCGCCGGCCGTCGATGCCGTAGCCGTCGGCGTAGGCCTTCAGCGTGCCGGGCGAATCGACTTCGGGATCGAAGGTGATCGTCACCAGTCGGGCGTCGGATGCCGACTTGTCGAGCAGGTCGCCGAGCTGCTTCATGCAGCGCGTCGCCGCCGGGCACATCTTGGCGTTGCGGCAGCTGGTGAACACGAAGTTCAGGACGAAGGGGCGCCCCAGCAGGTCGCGCTTGGTCACGAGGCGGGCGGACTGGTCCCACAGGGTCATGTCGGGGACGAGCTCATTGGGCATCCTCGAGACCATCCTCCCGCGGTCGGCCGTGACGCGGCGGAGGGTCTCGGTCGTCTCACGCATCCGACGCAGGTCCTCGGCGTCGGCGGGGAATATACGGTCCGCCCTTACGGCGTCGCCGTCCTTGACCGGCGTGTAGCTGATCCGACGCCCCGCCCAGCCCAACGCTGCATCGGCGGGCGAACGCCGCACCACCGACTGGCCTCCGCCCTCGGCACGCAGCACGGCCGTCGCGGCCGGCTTGTCCACCGACACGACGTCGGCGACGACGGGCTTGTCCGCGGCCAGAAGCACGGCCGGCAGCAGGGCGACGACCCGCAGAAGGTTCACAGCAGCGCGCCCTCCTCGCTGAGCATGACGTCGAGGATGCCGTGGCGGATGCCGTGGTGGGTCAGATGGAAGGCCTCGGCGCCGCAGAGGTCCGCCAGGGTGCAGATGGTGATCAAGGCCACCGGCATGATGTCGGCCCGGTCCGCGGGGATGCCCGGGATGGCCTTGCGCGCCTCGAGGCCGGACCCGCACATGCGGTCGCAGAGCTCACGGATGCGCAGGGTCGGGATGCGTCCCGACTGCGCGGGCTCCCCGATCGCGGCGAGGTGCTGGGCGATGGCGGTGAAGGCGCCTCCCGCTCCGAGCGTCAGGTAGTTCTCGGCCATGCCGCGCGTGAGCAGGAACTCCGTCATCGAAGTGACATGGTTGACCACCGACGCGCGGTCGAGCTCGCTGAGCGCGCTCGCGCCGCCGCTGACGAAACCGTTGGTCAGCCGGACCGAGCCGAGCGGGAGGCTGCGGGCGGAGAGGATGTTGCCGTTCCTGATACGGACGATCTCCAGGCTGCCGCCGCCGAGGTCGAAGGCCAGCAGGCTGGGATAGGAGGCGTAGGCGCGGTCCGTCATCACGCCGCGTCCGACGACCCTGGCCTCCGATTCGCCCGAAAGCACGCTGACGGGGAAACCGGTGGCGTCATGGATCATCCGGGCCAGCTCCTTGGACCCCTTGGCCTCGCGCATGGCGGAGGTGCCCACCACCACGGTGCGGCCTGAGCCGTTGGTACGGGCGAATTCCATGAGCCTTCGCACGGCCTCGGCGGCCTCGCGCATCTTGTCCTTCGAGATGCCGTCGTCGGCGCCCGCCGGGAAGATGCGCACCTGTTCGGACGTCCGGGCGACCTCGCTGCGGTCGGAGGCGTTGAAGACCGTGGCCTTCAGCGAATTGGACCCGATGTCGATGACGGCGACGCGCTCCATGTCAGAACTGTAGGCCGGCCTTGAAGCCGCCGAAATGGTGCGCCTCGTCCTGCGTCTCGAACTCGTAGGTACGCACGGCGTTGAAGACCGAGAGCGAGAAGTCGCCGTAGCTCATCGCCGCCCCGACCGCAACCTGGCCGACCGCGCCGCGTCGCTCGACACCCGGTGATTCCTTGAAGTGCCCTCCGTCGGTGGCGTAGTTGCTGATCACGGCCTCGGCCTGCAGGTCGGCGTAGATGTGCCAGCGGAAACCATCCTTGGCGACGACGGGGCCCAGGTAGGCGTTGTTGCTGCGGATCGTGCCCGCGCCCCAGGAGGATGACAGTCCGCGGCCGTAGCGAAGCTGGCCGCCCGCGATGAAGCCCGTGCGCATGGTGCCGAGCTGGGCCACCGTGCGGAGGGTGAAGTCGAAGCTGTCGCTTCCGAAGCGCCTCCGGAGCTCCCCGTCGAGGTTGATCATCGGCTCGTTGGGCGTCTGCGTCCCCCAGCCGGCGGCGGCGGGCTGGCCGATCAGATCATGGAACTTGTTCTGGATGGTTTCGGCGCCGGCAGCCGGGCCGATCACGCCCACCTTGAGCTCGACCGAGGCGAGCAGGTCGTTCCGTCCGCCCCGACTGAACACGTGACCGTATCCGTAGGCGACATAGAGCGCGCCCGAATAGGCCATGTCTGTATCGAGAGGGTTGGGGTTGGAGGTGTCGGCGGGAGTGTTGATCTCCTGGCTCAGCGCGAGGTAGGCGTGGTCGCCCGACTGCATGGTGAAGCGCAAGCCCTGGGTGTAGTAGCGGTCGAGATTGTCCGTGCCGAACTTGTCGTTCTCCTCCTCGATCGTGAAACGTACCGGAACCCCCTCGCGCGGGAACGGCGACTCGAGTTCGAGGCCGAGCAGAGGCAGGGACGACAGGAGGAACGCGATGGCCGGTCGGGTGAGCATCAGGGCGGTTTAGGAAAGCCCTCCGAGCCGACCCGACAACGCCTTTCTGACTTGTGGCGGCAGATGGTCTCAACTTACTGAACATCAGCATGTCGCAGACCTCCCCCAGCCCGGCCCGGGCCCGCACGGAGGTGGCGTCGGATGGGGGCGTTATTCTTACCATAGGGGGAGCCTGGAAGTCCGGTTCCGCGCTTCCCGAAGTGGCCTTCCGCGGAGACCGTGTCGCAGTAAGGGCGGAGGGGCTGGACGGCTTCGACTCCTGCCTGCCCGCCTGGTTGCACGCCCATCTGAGGACCGTCAGGGAGACGGACCTCTCCCCCCTGCCCGCCCGCCTTCAGTCGCTTGTCAGGATGGCGGAGAACGTCTCCGTCACCGAAAGCCCCGAGGAGACGCCCGGACTCCTCGATAACATCGGCACCTGGGGCGTGCAGAGCGGCTCGTCCTGGGCGAGGGCCCTGGAGCACGTCGGGCACACCGCGATGGGCTTCCTGCGCGCGGCGGTAGGCAAGGCGCGGGTGAACTGGAGCGACCTCACGCTCCAGATGCAGACCGCCGGCGTCGACGCCCTGCCAATCGTGGCCCTGCTCGGGTTCCTGCCCGGACTCATCATGGCGTACGTCGGCCTCATCCAGCTCCGGCAGGTGGGCGCCACGGTCTACGTCGCCAACCTCGTCGCGCTGGCCATGGCGCGCGAGATGGGCGCGCTGATGACCGGCGTGATCGCCTGCGGCCGCACCTCGACCTCCTTCGCCTCCCAGCTCGGCAGCATGAACGTCAGCCAGGAGAGCGACGCGCTGCGCGCGCTCGGCATCAACCCCGTCGAGTTCCTCGCCGTGCCCCGCATCCTGGCCGTCACCCTGATGGTGCCGCTGCTCTCCGTCTTCGCGACCTTCGTCGGCATCCTTGGCGGCATGGTCGTCGCCTGCGCCGGGGAGCTGAGCGTCGACCAGTACGTCACCCAGGCCATCCTTGCGGTCAGCTGGAAGAGCTTCATGGCCGGCTTCATCAAGTCGCTCGCCTTCGGCTTCATCGCGGCCTGGTCAGGCTGCTACCGCGGCTACGTGGCGCGTCGCTCCGCGCTGGGCGTCGGCGAGGCGGCCACCTCCGCCGCCGTCCTCGGCATCACCCTCATCGTGGGCGCGGACGCGCTGTTCGCGGGCCTGTTCAACCTGAACGGCATCTGACATGGCCGGACACGCGATCACCTGCGAGGACCTCTCCGTCGGCCACGGAGGCAGGGCCATCATGTCGGGCATCTCCTTCTCGCTCGAAGCCGGGCGCATCCTGGCCGTCGTCGGTCCCAGCGGTTGCGGCAAGAGCACGCTGATGCGGGCGCTGTGCGGACTGGACGACCCCGTCGCCGGCCGTTCGCTCCTGCTCGGCCGCGACCTGGCCGTCGCCTCCCAGGATGAACGCGAGGAGGCCCTGCGCCGGCTCGGCTTCCTCTTCCAGGGCTCCGCCCTCTTCTCCTCCCTGACCCTGCGCGAGAACGTCGAGCTGCCCATCCGCGAGTTCCTTTCGCCGCCCCGCCGCGAGCTCCGCCAGCTCGCGGAGTACAAGCTTTCGCTCGTGGGCCTCGCCGACGCGATGGACAAGCTTCCCTCCGAGATCAGCGGCGGCATGGCCAAGCGCGCCGCCCTCGCCCGCGCCCTCGCGCTCGATCCCGAGGTGCTCTTCCTCGACGAGCCCGGCGCAGGCCTCGACCCCGTCACCGCCGCGCGCATGGACGAGCTCATCCTGCGGGTGCGGGAGGCCTTCGGAACCACCATCGTGATGGTCAGCCACGAGGTGCCCAGCATCCTGCGGACCGCGGACTTCTGCGTTTACCTCGACACCGAGACCGGCAGGATGGGCGCCTACGGGCCTCCCCGCGACTTCCTCTCGCCCGGCTCCCACGCCCGGGCCCACGCCTTCTTCACCCAGACGCACCGCAACTGACATGCGCAGATCCGCCAATGTCACCCTCATCGGGGCCTTCGTGGCCGGGGGAGTCGTGCTCTTCGTGGTCGCGATGGTCCTGCTCGGCGCGGGGTCGTTCTCCGGTCGCAAGCCCGGCGCGATCGCCTACTTCGAGGACTCGGTGAGCGGCCTCGACATCGGCGCGCCGGTCAAATTCCGCGGGGTCTCGGTCGGCAAGGTCTCGCAGGTGCTCCTGCGCACGCCCGGCCAGGTCGGTTCCGACTACTCGGTGCCGGTCGTCATGGAATTCACGCCCGACCTGCTCACCCGGCGCGGCATCGACCAGGCGATCCTCGACCGAAGCGGCCTCGGGCTCTCCATCGAGAAGGGCCTGCGCGCCAAGCTCCAGCAGCAGTCGGTCATCACGGGCGTGCTGTACGTCGAGCTGGACTACTTCCCGGACACGCCGGTCCGCCTGCACGACCCCAAGGGGGAGCTGCCCGAAGTGCCCACGCTTCCCTCGAACCTGGGGGCGCTGACCAAGGCGGTCTCGCAGACGCTCGACCAGCTCAGCAAGGTGGACTTCGTCTCCATCACCCGAAAGGTCGACTCCATCCTCGGCCGCCTCGACCAGGGGGCGTCCCGCATCGAGTTCGAACGCATCAACGGCAACCTCGTCGCCGCCTCCGAGAACATCGCCAAGGTGACGGCCGACCCTGCGATCACCCAGGCGGTCAGGGACTTCTCCGCGGCGATGAAGGGGGTCGAATCCCTCGCCAAACGGCTCGACGGCAAGGTCGCACCCGTGGCCGATGACATCGCGGCGATGGCCGAGGCGGGACGCAAGGCCCTCCAGCGCCTCGAGGAGGCCTCCACGAACCTGAGGACGCTCACCAAGCCCGGGTCGCCCGCTCGACGCGACCTCGAGCAGGCGCTGGCCGACGTCTCCGAGGCCGCGCAGGCCATCCGCTCGCTGGCCGACTTCATCGAGCGCAATCCCGAGACGGTGCTCACGGGCCGACGCGGACGCGAATCGACGGAACGCAAGGTCGAGGTGGACGGCAAGGAGGCCCCGGCCGCCCGATGAGGTTCCTCGCCCTTTCGCTCCTGCTGCTGACAGGCTGCATCATCCCCGGCCGTCGCAGCGAGGCCGTCGTCTTCCACGCCTTCTCGGCCCCCTCGGCCGTCGCCACGAAGCGCGGCCCCTCCGTCCACATCCCCCGGGCTGTCCTTCCCGCCGGCCTTCGCCGCTCCTCGTTGGTCATCGAGAACTCCGGCCTCGTTCGGGTCGAAGATTCGCACCGTTGGCTCGGGCAGGGCGGACTCCAGCGGCCTGCCCTGCACTTCCCAGCCCCCGCAGGACGACCACCTCGTGCTCCTGCTCGAAGTGCTGCGGATGGACGTGGCCGACGGACGCGGCAGGCTGCGCCTGCGCGTCCGCTGCGAGCACTCCGATGGCCGCCGCGGAGTCGACGGCGAATACGAATGGACCAGCCCCCTCGCCGGACCGTCGCCCGGGGAGTTCGTCGCCGCGCAATCCGCCAATCTCGACCAGGCGGCCGCCAGCCTCGTTTCCTTCCTTTCTTCCCATCGATGAGTCAGGATTCCGCCCGCCCGATGGGTTTTTCCGAGGCCACCGGCGAGATCTGCTACGATCTGCCCTCCTCCTACGTCCCCCCTGCGGGGACCGGCCTGCTGCATCTGCCGCGCTTCATCGCCAAGATCCGCAAGCACCTCGCCGGCACGCTGCCCAAGTCCTACCAGCGCAACTTCTGCAAGGGCTTCGACCGCTTCCTGTGCCTTCACCTGGGCGTGGACCCCGAGCAGGTCATCGCCGCCGTCCGCGAATCCTCCGATGACGCCTCCCTTGACGCCCGCCTGCGCGCGATCCTCCCCTCCGACCTCCGCGTGCACGTCTGGAACCGCGAGCTGGTCCAGAAGGGCATGAGCGAGATGGGCCGCGAGGCGCTCGACGACGCCAAGCGCAAGATGGGCGCTTCCGACCGCAAGGACGTCATCTCCTTCGCCGATATGATCGACCTCGACGAGGGCCGCATCCCGTGAGCGAGGACCCCAACCGTTGTCGGCTGGTCCTGCGCGGCGCCGAATGCGTCGCCTCCTGCCTCCGTCACCACCCCCGGGCCCTGCGCGAGGTGCACATGACGGCCGCGGGCGAGCAGGCCCTGGCCGAGCACGCGGACGCCCTGCGCGGCCTGGGCATCCCCCTGCGGCTGGTCTCCGAGTCCGAACTGCAGAGGACCGCGGAAGGCCCCTGCACGGACGCCTGCGCGGTCACCCTGCGCCCCGAACCGGGACTTGCGCGCGTCGGCGACTTCACGGACTGGCGCGAAGCGCATGAGACGGTGGTCATCGCCGACGGCGTGCGCGACCCGTCCGCCCTCGCCGCGATCGCCCGGGCGATGTCCGCCTTCGGCCTCCGCCGCCTCCTGCTCTCCTCCGGAAGCGAGAAGCTTGCGCATCATCCCGACGCCTGGGCCGAGGCCCGCGGGGCGATGGAGGAGGTCGTGCTGATGCGCGCCGCCGCTTTGGGCGGACTGCTCGGACTCGTCGAGGACCGCTGCTGCGTCGTCGCCCTGAGTCCGTCGCAGGGACGCAACATCGACCTTGGCGTGCCCGTGCGCGTCCCGGGCCGCCACCTCGCGCTGCCCGTCTCCGGCGGCGAGCTCGACCCCGACCTGCGCTCCAAGGTCGCCCACCTCTTCCGTTTCCCGGGCCGCGCCGACTCGCGCCGGCTGTCGCTGGCCGAGGTCTTCCCCGTGGCCGCCGCAAGGCTGACCTCGGCCCCGATTCCGCGCAAGGACGGCTTCCTTGCCCGCAAAAGGGCTCGCCACAGCAAGGGCAAAGGGTCCAATCCCAGCCAGTGACCATGTCCCAGCCCGCCCCAGCCCCGCGCGATAACGTCATCTCGCTGCAGTCCATCAGCCGGAAGTACTTCACGGCCCTCCAGCGGCAGCACGACCTGATGGCGTTCAACCTGGCCGGACTGCAGACCGCCGACCCCAAGGCCTACGACCACTTCTCCGGCCTCTCGCGCATCATGCCCCTGCCGCAGGCGCACCTCCCCGCGTCCCAGATGCAGGCCTTCGCCCGCGGCCTGATGCTCCGCACGACCATCAACGACCTGCTGGTGCTCTCGGTGGAGTGCATGGTCGACTGCCACCACCTCTGCCTGTTCGTCCGCCATTGCGGCCACAACAAGCAGCCGGGCAAGGAACTGATCGAGAAGGTCGAGAAGGACCACCAGGCCTTCGCGCGCATGAACCTGCAGGAGAAGTTCGAGACGCTCGAGGAGACCTTCGGCATCGTCTGCGACCTCGAGGACGGAGTCTTCAGCCTCGCGGCCGCGCTCCGGGTGCTCTCCCGCGGCGGGATGGTCACCAACGACGACATCGCCCCCGACGGCTCGCTCACGCTCGAATTCAAGTCCATGCAGGACTTCGAGGTGCCCGTGGAGTCGAAGGAGGAGACCTCCTCGGAATCGGCCGCGCCCGAGGGCGTGGTCCGTCATCCGATCGGCGACGTGCTGCATACCCGCACCAGGACGATCGCCCGCCTCGTGGACACCACCCGCACCTTCAAGCCCGGCGCGGTGCTCGAGCTGACCGACGCCGAGCTGCTCGGCCTGAACATCACCGTGGCCAAGTTCGTCGACGGGCTCATGAAGTCGGTCGACTTCTACGCGAAGAACCAGCTCGGCGAGGGCAAGGGCTCCTGACCGATGCGTGAGTTCGCACCAGCGGTCCGCCCCAGGAGCGTCTGGGCGTGGGTCGCCGGCTGCTACGTGTTCCAGGCGCTGCCCGCCGCCGTGCGCGACGAGGCCCTGCCGGTGGCCCTGCGCAACCTGGGCGCCGCCGACGCCGGCATCACCCAGATCCAGTCCGCGCTGGGACTGATCTTCGGATTCAAGGTGCTGATGGCCCCCTTCATCGCCGCCTTCCGTCCGCGCCCGCTCATCGTCCTGACCCAGGCGGCCACGGCGGCGCTGCTGCTTCTGGCCGGACTCGCCCTGCCCCGGCTGGTGGACTCGGGGTCCGCGCCCATCGTCGCATGCCTGGTCATGCTCTCCGTGCTCGCAGCGGCGCACGACTTCTCCCTCGACGGCTACTTCGTCGCCTCGCTGGACGAGAAGTCGCGGGCACGCCACTCGGGCCTGCTGAACGTCGCCTCGAAGGTCGGATCGGTGCTCGCGGGCCCCTGCCTCGTCGGTCTTGCCGGCATGCTCATCCACCGCGGCTCCGATGTGACGGATGCATGGTCCTCCGCCCTCCTCGCGGCGGCGGGGTTCGCGCTGGTCGCCTCGGTGGTGAACGCGTGGGCGTTCCGAAAGGAGCCGCCCCACGAGTCGGACGGGCTGGACGTGCCCGGGCGCTTCCGGGCGATGGGCGCCGGCCTGACCGACCTCGTCCGCGATCCGCGCCTTCCCGCGGTCGCCGCCCTCATCCTCCTCTATCGCGCCAGCGAGATCCACATGTCTCGCGTGCTGCCGCTCTACTCACTCGCTTCCGCCGACAAGGGCGGGCTCGCGCTGGACAATGAGACCTACGCGCTGCTGCGCATCATCACGGCGGTGGGGGGTCTGGCCGCGGGCGGGATCGTGGGCTCCCTGGTCGTGACGCGCCTCGGCGTCGGCCGCGCCCTCATCCCCCTCGGACTCGCGATGCACGCGCCCCTCATCGCGGTCTCCTGGCTGGCCTCGGGCCGGGGGCACGGGATCTGGACGGTGGGCGCGGTCTTCTTCATCGAATACCTGGCCTACGGCGCCGGGCTGTGCGCCCTGATCCTGGCGATGATGAAGCTGGCCGAAGGGGCCTCGGCCGCCGTCAGATACGCGGCGCTGTCCACCCTCGCGCTGCTGGCGGCGTACCTGCCCGGACTCTGGGCCGGATGGCTCGCCGAAAAGCTC
>JBJTIX010000153.1:0-7677 GCA_046095205.1 Opitutia bacterium | reverse complement strand
CTCCAAGGTCCGGGGCCTCGAGCTCAACGCGCTGCAGAAGGCGCTTTACGCCCTGCGTGAATCCTCCGCCAGCGCCGTCTGGCTCCGCGCCGACCTGGCCGACCTCGAGGCCCGCACGGCCGAGATGGACAAGGGCCTCGTCTACTGGAAGGGGCAGCTGGCCAAGGACAAGGCCAAGGCCGAGTCCGAGATCTCCGACATCTCCAAGGCCCGCGTCTTCTACGTCGAGCAGGCCGCCCGCACCCGTGCGCGCCTCGCCAAGGTGGAGGTCGCCGACGCCGCCCTGTCCGGTGCCCGCGCCGCCCGCGCCGAGCTCCCGTCGCTGCGCGAACGTCTCGCCGCCCTCAAGGCCGCCCAGTTCAACGTCGGCCTGCTCTCCGATCAGGACCGCCTGACCAAGATCGAGTCCGACATCGCCGACCTGATCGCCGCCCGCGCCGAGAACGAGGCCGCGGTGAAGCAGGCCGAGGCCCGCCTGCCCGCCGCCCGGCAGGCCCGCGAGGAGGCCGTCGCGCGCGTGCCCGCCCTCGAGCAGGCCGTCGCCCGCGTCAAGGCGGAGGTCGCCGCGATGGAGAAGGACCTTTCCGCACCGCGTCAGGCCGAGGCCGAGGCCGCGGGGCGTCTCGAGTCCCGGCAGAAGTCCGTCGCGGACGCCCAGGCCGCTCTCGACAAGGCCGGCAACACCAACCTGATGACCGTGAACGCCGCCAAGGCGGCGATCGAGCAGTACAATGCCTCGATCGAGCCGGTGCGCCTCCAGCGCAACGCAGCCCGCGTCACCGTCGAGACGGCCACGAAGACCCTCGACGGCGCGAAGAAGGCGCAGGCCGAGGCGGAGGCCGTCGCGACCGCCGCGTCCTCCCGTCGCGCCAAGGCCGAGTCGATCCTCGCCGCGCAGGGCAAGGAGCTCGCCGCGGCCGAGGCCGGCGTGACGTCCGCCGAGCAGGCCTTGTCCAAGGCGCAGGAGGACTTCGCCTCCGCCCGCTCGTTCAAGGCCATCTTCTCCGTCGCCTATTTTGAACGCAAGCGGTCCACCGCCCAGGCTCTCGATGCCGGGAAGGGAAGGGTGCGGGCCGCGCAGGCCGCCGTGGCCGCCGCCCGTGCGGTGCTCGGCGAGCGCCAGAAGGCCCTCGCCGCCGCCGACGCGGTCCTCAAGACCGAACAGGCCAAGGTCGCCGGGCTCGTGGCCGAGGCCGGCAAGGCCCAGGCCGCGCTGGCGGCCGCCAAGACCGAGCTCGACCGCCTCATGGCCGTCCGCGAAGGCCAGATCAAGGAACGTCAGGCCAAGGAGTCGGCGGTAGCCAAGCTCGAGAAGGAGCAGCAGGCCGGACTCGCTCCCCTGCAGGCCGCGCTCAAGGCCGCACAGGATGGCGTGGCCCCGCTCGAGAAGGCGCTCGCCGAAGTGCGGGCCAGGCTCGCCGAGGCCGCCAAGCCCCTCGTCGCCAAGCAGGCCGGGCTCACCGAGGCCGAGAAGGCGCTCGCCGCAGGCCGCCAGTCGGTCGAGGCCGCCGAGAAGGCGCTCGCCGCCGCCGAGAAGGATGGCCCCCAGCGCCTGAAGAACCTCGAGGAGATCGCCAAGACCCTTTCGGAACTCCAGCCGCAGGTCGAGCCCCTCAAGGCCAAGGTCGCCCAGGACCGCGAGCGCTACCTTGCGCTGCTGCCCAAGAAGGACGCTACCAAGGCCAACTGAGCGCTTTGCTTCTCGCATGCCCTTCCGCGGCGTGTGACAGTCGCGCATGACCTCACGACGCGAATTCCTCGCCGCCTCGGCCATGGCCGCCCTCGGTGCGGTCCTGTCGGGCTGCACGCCGAAGGGGAGGGCGCCGCGCGTCGTGCTGCGTTCCTCCTGGCAGACCGTGAACATCGGCGACATCGCGCACACGCCGGGAGTGCTGGCGCTGCTGGAGCGGCACTTCCCCGAGGCGGAGATCACCCTCTGGCCTTCCAACGTCGACAACGGCGTCAAGGAGATGCTCGCCGCCCGTTTTCCCAAGCTGAAGTTCGTCGGCCCGAAGCCCGACGTCGCCAAGCTCTACGCCGAGAACGATTTCCTGCTGCATGGTTCAGGCCCCTCTCTGGTGGGCGAGAAGCAGGTCGCGCTCTGGCGCCAGCAGGGTCCGAAGCCCTACGGCGTGCTGGGCATCACCCAGGGCGTGCCGGCGCCCGAGACCGTCGCGATCCTCAGCGCCGCGCAGTTCGTCTATTTCCGCGACTCGGTGTCGCTCGCGACGGCCAGGGCCGGCGGCGTGAAGTGCCCGGTGATGGAGTTCGGCCCCGACGGCGCGTTCGCGACCGACCTGCGCGACGACGACAAGGCCGAGGCGTTCCTGCACGGCTGGGGCCTCGAGCGCGGCAAGTTCCTCTGCTGCATCCCGCGCTACCGCAACACCCCCTATTGGACGATCCACAGGGAACGCGCCTTCGACCCGGTGAAGCAGAAGCGCAACGACGAGATGAAGGAGCATGACCACGCGCAGCTGCGCGCCGCCATCGTCGCGGTCGTGAAGCAGACCGACCTCAAGGTGCTCATCTGCCCCGAAGACCGGACCCAGATGGCCCTGGGCAAGGAGATGCTGTACGACAAGCTTCCCGAAGACCTGAAGGACCGCGTGGTCTGGCGTCAGGATTACTGGCTCACCGACGAGGCCCTCAGCGTCTATGTCCGCAGCGCCGGACTCTTCGGCAACGAGATGCACTCGCCCATCATGTGCGTCGGCAACGGCGTGCCCGCCATCGTGTGCCGCTGGGCGGAACAGACCTCCAAGGGCAACATGTGGAAGGACATCGGCCTGCACGAGTGGCTCTTCGACCTGGATGACGAGCCCCAGCTTGCGGGCATCGTGCCTGCCGTGCTTGCCATGGCCAAGGACCCTGCCGCCGCGAAGGCCAAGGTCAGGCGGGCCCAGGCCGTGCTTTCCGAGCGTCAGACTTCGGCCCTGGGGCGCGTGAGGACCTCCGTCGGGGCCTAGTCCGTGGTTGACGCATCAGGGGGCGCACCTTTGATGGGATTTCAGTCTGGTTTTCAGGAGAGGTGGCAGAGTGGTCGATCGCGCTGCATTGGAAATGCAGTGTACCGCAAGGTACCGAGGGTTCGAATCCCTCCCTCTCCGCCAGACCGAATCAGCCCAACCCGCCCCCGGGGAGGGATGAGAACCTCCGGTTCGGCGATGTCGCAGGCCCAACTTGTGCGTTTACGCCACAACCCTGCTGCGCGTAGTCTCGGTTCCATAATGAGCCGTGCCCTCACGCTTTGCCTGCTCCTGCTGGCGGCGTCCGCCCGTTCGGCGCCCAACATCGTCTTCATCCTCGCGGACGATCTGGGGTTTGCGGAGCTCGGCTGCAACGGCTCCGACAAATACCCCACCCCCAATCTGGATGCACTTGCGGCCTCCGGCGTCCGATTCACCCGTTTCTACACCTCGCCGCTCTGCGGACCTTCGCGGGCCCTGATCCTGACCGGCCGTTACGCCTTCCGTACCGGCGCCGTGAGCCAGGACGCCTGCAAGACCGTCGCACGCACGGGCGACCGCGCCGAGCGGATGATTCCCTCGGTGCTGAAGCAGGCCGGCTACGCCACCGCGATGATCGGCAAGTGGGGCCAACTGACGCCCTCGGGCACTCCGGCCGAGTGGGGCTTCGACCACGATTTCCACTTCAAGGGCAGCGGCATGTACTGGAACAGCGCCGTCGCCCGCCGCATGTCGGACGACGGCGAGGTCCGGGGCGATCCCGACACCTACGTGGTCGACGGCCGGACCGTCCCGGTCAGAGACGGCGAGTACATCCCCGACCTGATGCATGCCGACGCGGCCCGGTGGATCGAGGCGCACCGCGCCGGGCCCTTCTTCCTCTATTACTCGCTGTCGCACGTCCACGGCGAGATCCTGCCCACGCCCGACAGCGCCCCGGCTCCGGCCAAGGAGGGCAAGTCCGACCGCCGTCGTCGGCTCTACAAGGACAACGTCCTCTACATGGACAAGCTCGTCGGCAGGCTTCTGGCCGAACTCGACCGCCTGAAGCTCCGTGAGAACACCCTCGTCGTCTTCATGGGAGACAACGGCACCGGCAAGAGTGCGGCCGAGCAGGCCACCATCGGCGGCCGTCGCATCGAGGGCGAGAAGGGCTCCATGAAGGAGGGCGGCGGCCTCGTGCCCTTCCTTGCCGCCTGGCCCGGCGTCATCCCCGCCGGACGGGTCGACGGCGGAGTCGCCGACGCCAGCGACGTCCTGCCCACGTTGGCCGAGGCGGGTGGCGCGCCCCTGCCCAAGGACAGGGTGCTGGACGGCCGCAGCCTGCTGCCGCTCATGAAGGGCGCGGGTCCGTCGCCCCGCCAGTGGGCTTTCTGCCAGCTCAGCAACAGCTACTATGTGCGCGAGGCGCAGTGGAAGCTCGACCAGTCCGGAAAGCTCTTCGACATGAAGGACGCGCCCTTCCGGGAGATCCCCGTCGACGTCGCCGCCGCGGGCAAGGAGGCCGTCGCCGCGCGTGCGCGGCTAGCGGCGGCCCTGGCGACCCTGAACCCTTCCGCCGGATTCAAGGACGCGGAGGGCGACGGTTCGGGCAGGAGCGCCGACAGGGACAAGTGACGCCGGCTACTTGCCGGCCTGCTTGGCCCAGGAGTCCTTCAGGGTGACCGTACGGTTGAAGACGGGCTGCCCCGGCTTCGAATCCTTGGCGTCGGCGCAGAAGTAGCCGTTGCGCTCGAACTGCACCCGCGTGCCGGGTGCGACCGCGAGCAGGGCGGGTTCGACCCTGGCCTTGACCGTGCGGAGCGACTCGGGGTTCAGCAGGTCGCGCCAGTCCTTGCCCTCGGGGATGTGGTTCAGGTCCTCGTGGGCGAAGAGCCGGTCGTAGAGCCGCGTCTCGACCTCGCCCGCCTGCGGCTCGGAGACCCAGTGGATCGTGCCCTTGACCTTGCGTCCGTCCGGGGCGTCGCCTCCGCGCGTGGCTGGGTCGTAGGTGCAGGTGACCTCGGTGACGTTGCCGGCGGCGTCCTTGCGGCAGCCGGTGCACTTGACGAAGTAGCCCCAGCGCAGGCGCACCTCCTGGCCGGGCGTCAGGCGGAAGAACTTCTTGTCGGCGTTCTCGAGGAAGTCGGCGCGCTCGATCAGCAGCGTCCGGGAGAACGGCACCTTGCGCGTGCCGGCCGCGGGGTCCTCGGGGTTGTTCACGGCCTGGAGTTCCTCGGTCTGTCCCTCGGGGTAGTTCTCGATGACCAGCCGGACCGGGTCCAGCACGGCCATGAACCGGGGCGAGGTGCGGTTGAGGTCGTCGCGCACGGCGTGCTCGAGCAGGGCGACGTCGGAGAGGGAGTTGTTCTTGGTGACGCCGACCGTCTCGCAGAACTTGCGCAGCGCGGCCGGGGTGTAGCCGCGGCGGCGCATCCCCGAGATGGTCGGCATCCGCGGGTCGTCCCAGCCGGTGACGCGCTTTTCCTGCACGAGCTCGAGCAGGCGGCGCTTGGACATGACCGTGAAGGTGAGGTTGAGCCGGGCGAACTCGATCTGCTGGGGGCGCCCCTCGAAGCCGAGGGTGGCGAGCAGCCAGTCGTAGAAGGGACGGTGCACCTCGAACTCCAGCGTGCAGATGGAGTGCGTGACGTTCTCGTAGGCGTCCTCGAGCGGGTGCGCGTAGTCGTACATCGGGTAGACGCACCACTTGTCGCCGGTGTTGTGGTGGCTCGCCCGGCGGATGCGGTAGATGACCGGATCGCGCAGGTGCATGTTGGGCGAGGCCATGTCGATCCTGGCGCGCAGGACGGCCTTGCCCTCGTCGAACTCGCCGCGGGTCATCCGCTCGAAGGCCGCCAGGTTTTCCTCGACGGAGGCGTCGCGGGTCGGGCTCGGCCTGCCGGGGCGCTTCTCGTCGCCGTGGAACTCGCGGATCTGCTCCTGCGAGAGGAAGCAGACGTAGGCCTTGCCCAGGCGGATCAGCCGGATGGCGTCGGCGTGCATGCGGTCGAAGTAGTCCGAGGCCTGGTAGTAGTGCTCGCCCCAGTCGAAGCCCAGCCAGCGCACGTCCTCCTTGATCGAGTCGACGTATTCGACCTCCTCCTTGGTCGGGTTCGTGTCGTCCATGCGCAGGTGGCAGCGGCCCCTGAACTCGAGCGCGAGTCCGAAGTTGAGGCAGATCGACTTCGCATGGCCCACGTGCAGGTAGCCGTTGGGCTCCGGCGGGAAGCGCGTCACCACCGAGGTCCGGCGGCCGGCGGCCAGGTCCGAATCGATGATCTGCTGGATGAAGTGCCGGTGGATCGGGCTTTCGGACATGGCTTCAGGGGGCGAAGGCCCGCAGGCGGGCGAGTGAGCGTTCACGTCCGAGGACGCGGAGCACGGAGAGCAGGTGGGGTCCGCCGCCCTGGCCGGACACGGCGAACCGCACCGGCGCGAAGTAGTCGGTGGGCTTGCGGCCCGTGGCGGCGGCGGCCGCGCCGAAGGCGGCCTCCAGCGCGGGCTCGCTCCATTCGGCGGACTCGAGCGCGGGCACGGCCTCCTTCACGCGGGCGACCGGATCGCCGCCCTTCTTCGTCAGGTTGGCGGCGGCCGCCGGGTCCCTGGCGAAGTCCTCGCGGAAGAAGAAGCCGACGAACTCGGGCAGGTGCTCCAGCGACACGGCCTTCTCCTGCACGATGGGCAGGACGGCGGCCAGCATGGCGTCGTCCCGGCCGGCGGCGGCGACTCCGGCCTCCGCGAGCGTCCCGGCGGCCAGGGCGGCGAAATCCTTCGGGGGGAGGCCGCGCAGGGTGAGGGAGTTGACGTGGGCCATCTTGCGCTCGTCGAAGCGCGCGTTCGACTGGTGCACGTCCTTCAGGTCGAACTGGCGCACGATCTCGGCGATGGGCAGCACCTCCTTGCCGTCGGCCGGCGTCCAGCCGAGCAGGCAGAGGTAGTTGCGGACGGCTTCGGGCAGGAAACGGCGCCTCTGGTACTCCTCGATGAGCGCCCCGCGGTCGCGCTTGGACATCTTGCCGGGCCCGTCGGACTTGAGGATGAGGGGGATGTGGGCGTAGCGGGGCGGCTCCACGCCGAAGGCGCGGAGGAGCTCCACGTGCTTTGAGGTGTTCGAGAGGTGGTCCTCGCCGCGGATCACGTGGGTGATCTTCATCTCGATGTCGTCGACGACGTTGACGAAGTGGAAGACCGGTTCGCCGTTGGAGCGGAAGATGACGAAGTCGCGGTCCTCCGCGCGCTCGACGCGGCCGCGCACGAGGTCGTCGAGCACCATCGGGGGCGAGTCCACCTTCTCGTAATCGCGCTTCAGGTGCTCGTCGTGGGCCGGGGCGCGGGCGCCCTCGAGCCGCAGCCACCAGGCGCCGACCTTCTCGTAGGCGCGCCCCTTGTCGGCGAGCTCCCTCAGCTTGGTGCGGTAGAGTTCCGTCCGCTGGGACTGGAAGTAGGGGCCGTGCGGCCCGCCCACGCCGGGTCCCTCGTCCCAGTCCATGCCCAGCCAGCGCATGGAGTCCAGGATCACGTTGAGGAAGGCCTCGGAGTTGCGCTCCTTGTCGGTGTCCTCGATGCGCAGGATGAACTTGCCGCCCGTGTGGCGGGCGTAGAGCCAGTTGAACAGGGCGGTCCGGGCGCTTCCGATGTGGAAGAAGCCGGTCGGGCTGGGGGCGAAACGTACTCGGACCTGTGACATGCGTCGGGTGAAGGGGTAGGGGGCGGGGCAGGGGTAGGT
>JBJTIX010000152.1:0-1936 GCA_046095205.1 Opitutia bacterium | reverse complement strand
CTCGTGCGTGCCGAAGCGCTTGGTCGGCGAGGTCTTGACGCTGAGCTTGCCGACCGGCCGGCCCGCGAGGGCGACGGTCACTTCGGCGGGCGGGTCGGTGCGCTCGCCGCCGGCCCACAGGTCGATCCGGGCGATGTACTCGCCGTCGCGCGGGGCCTCGACCTGCCCGGAGATCGTGGTGGCGGGCAGGAAGTAGCGGGCCTGCTCCTCGACGCGCCCGCGGGGCAGCATGCGGGAGAGGTCGAGGTTGAAGGAGTCGGGCGCGGAGGCCTTGTCGGGCAGGGCGAGCGACGCGATGCGCTCGCCGGCGGCGATGAACCGCTCGAGGTGGACGGGCGAGAACGACAGCACGTCGCCGATGTTGTCGTAGCCGTAGCCGGTGTCGTCCGCGGGGAAGTCGGCGGAGAAGTCGCCCGTCACCAGGCAGAGGTCGCGCACGGTCGCGTTGAACTCGGTGCGGTTCAGCCGCCGCACGGTGACCGCGCCGGGGTCGGGCTTCTGCGCGAGCGTCGCGCGCCGGAGCAGCGAGGTGACCGCGCCGGAGAGCGCCTCGACCTCGGCCGCGGTCGGACGCACCGTCTTCTTGGAGGGAGGCATCTGCCCGTCGGCCACGAGCTGCAGCAGCTCGCGCCACATCCGCTGCTGACGGAACATGCCGGAGTCGTCCTTGATCGCCTCGAGGTCGAGTCCGCCCTTCTTCAGCTCTTCGTCATGGCACTCGTAGCAGTGCTTGTGGAAGAAGGGCACGACGACCTTCTGGAACTCCTGCTGGGCCAGGCCGGGGCAAGAGGACCCCAGGCCGAGCAGGAGCAGCAAGGCCCGGAAGTATGCGCTCGGACGAGAAAGCACGGAGACAAGACACGGGCGACAGCCACCTGTTGCAAGTGCACCCAAGCCATCAGGAAAGGACTCCCATGGGGCTTATTTTTTGCAAACTGTTAATAATCAACATTTTATATAATAAAATGGCCCTTTTAAGGGCGTCCTTGGCTACCCGTTTGGCATTAAAAAACCCTGTAAAAACGCTCAGAAAGAGGCAACCTAAGGCGGTAGACGGTGTTTTCATAACTGCCCCGCCCCTGATGCATCTTAATCCCGCCAGATTCGCCCTCATCCTGAGCCTGACCGTCGGCGCGACGCAGCTCCCGGCGGTATCGCTGGACGGGCTGGTGAAAAACTCCCCCTTCGGTCACGGCGGCCCTGGCGGCCCGATGGACGCCAAGCCCGGCACGATCGAGTTCAGGGGCATGTACACCGACCGCGGGACCACCTACTACAGCATCTACAACGTCGCCACGAAGCAGTCCGCCTGGATCGCCAAGGGCGAGGTCATCGAGGGCACCACGCCGATGACGATCAAGGAGTTCGACCCGGTCGAAGAATCCCTGGTCGTCGACAGCGGCGGACAGCCCGTGCGTCTCGCGATGCGCACCGCGACCGTGGTGCCCTACAACGGAGCCCAGGCTCCCGTGGCGGCCACCGTCGTGTCGGGAGCGGCCACGAGCGGCAACGCGTCCGGCGGATTTTCCGGCGGCCCCACGGCGCCCGGCGGACCCCTTTACAACAACGGACAGCCTCCGACGCGTGAGCAGATCGAGGCCTTCCGCGACGAGATGCGCCGCCGTTACGGCGACCGCGGACCCGGCGGCGGCGGCGGCGGAGACCGCGGACCCGGAGGCTCCGGCTTCAGTGAGCGCGGCGGCGACCGCGGCGGCGATCGCGGCGGGGACCGTGGCTCGTCCGGCAAGTCGTCCCGCTCGCGCTGACCTTTTCCATGAACCGTCCCTCCCATCCCGCCCGGCGCCTGCGCAAGGGCTTCACCCTGCTCGAGATCCTCATCACGATCGCCATCATGGCGATGCTCATCGGCGTCGTCGTGCAGAACCTCGACAAGTTCTTCGGACAGGGCCAGGAGGGCGCCGCGAAGGTCTTCGTG
>JBJTIX010000151.1:0-15431 GCA_046095205.1 Opitutia bacterium | reverse complement strand
GTGCAGCATGACGGAGGGGAAGTGTTCGCGGAACAGCCGGGTCGCGGTCGGGGCGTTCGCCTCTCCGGCGAGCTTGACCACCGTCACGTTGACCGATCCGCCGGATGGGCTGTCCTTCCTGCTACGAAGCCCATTCGCGCGAGGCGGCGGGCGCCATCGCCAAGGCCCAGCCCGGGCTGCTTCACACCGGACGCAGGCCGTCCGCCGAAGCGGTGCCCGACCTCTCCCAGCGGATGGCGGAGGCCCGGCGGCGGCTCAAGGAGGCGCTGGCGGAGGAGGACTACGAATCCGCGGCCATCCTGCGGGACCGCATCGCCGAACTCGAAAGCGGAGACCAGGCCGGGACCCCCTGATGAAGCCCGTCGCACTCCTGACCAATGACGACGGCGTGGGCGCGGCCTTCCTGCACGCCCTGGCCGGCGCCCTCCGGCAGGCCGGATTCAAGGTGGCGGTTGCGGCGCCCTCCGGCGAACGCAGCTGGATCGGCCGGGCCTTCAGCCGCCATCAGGAGGTCAGCGTCGCCTCCCTGCCCGGTCCGGGCGACCAGACCTGGTCGATCGACGGGACGCCCTCCGACTGCGTGAACATCGCCCTGGGCCACCTGCTGGCTTCACCCCCGGACGTGGTGGTCTCGGGGATGAACATCGGATTCAACGCCACGATGCCCCTGTCCCTGAGCTCGGGCACCCTGGCCGGCGCCACCGAGGGGGCCGCATGGGGCCTGCCGGCGGTCGCCTGCTCCTTCGACCTTGAGCAGTCCCTCTTCGAGAAGGCGCACCGCCGCTCGGGGGTCTGCCCCGACGAACTCCGGCCGCACCTCGAATCCGCCTGCCGGCACGCTGCCGCCTACGCGCTCTCCCTCGTCGGTCAGAAGCAGTCCGGCATGCCGGTGCACAGCCTCAACTACCCCTCCACCATGACCGATGCGGCCAAGATGACCCGCACGACGCCGGCCGTGGTCAAGCACGGCTCCCTTTTCCGTCCCTCCGAACTCGGCTTCCGCTTCGCCTGGAACGACGGCGTGACGGTCGAATCCGGACACGACAGCGACCTCGCGGCGCTGGAGCGCGGCGAGGTCAGCCTCACCGTGTTCGACTTCGGGCGCTTTGCGCGGCCCTGAACTCCCGCTCAGTGGGAGTGGTCGTGTCCGTGACCATGGCCATGGTCGTGCCCATGGTCGTGGTCGTGATGGTGGTGATGACCGGAGCTGCCGGCCAGCAGCACGGGAAGAAGCAGAAGGCCGCCGACGACGGGGACGGGCGCCCAGGCCTTGGTGGCACCCAGTTCGGCCAGGTAGGGGGTGAAGGCGATGAAGCACCCGACCGCCCAGGCTCCGAGATGATTGGGCGCCAGCCAGAGACCCTGCAGGCCGGCGTCATTGGCGCGACGCTGGACGTAGACGCTGAGGAGCCCGGACCCCAGCACTCCGGAGAGGATGAGCAGGAAGATCGAGAAGGGACCCCAGGTGGCCTCGGATTCGTGGTGCAGCTCCTTCTCCTGCTTCTTGACCTCGTCGCTGGCCGCCGCGTCGGCCTGCGTGCGGGCGGCGACGGCGTCGAAATTCTTTCCCTTGGCGGCGCTCTTCGCCTTGGCGAAGGCGGCGTCGGAGGTCTTGGCACGGAGGGCTTCCTTCTTCTTCTCGAGCCCGCGGTGCGGCAGGGTCTCGGTCATGTAGTGGAAGGAGGCGTGGGCGGCCGCGTAGGTGACCACGGCGGCGACCAGGGCGCCGAGGACCAGTCCGATGCGGCCGAGGGGCCTGTTGAGGTCAAGCGAGAGGCTCATGGGATCCCGCAACGTAGGTGCGCCCCCTCCCCCTGCAAATCCAAACTTGGAAACCGCGCCCCGGGCCTCCCTATTGGGAGCGGATGAAACGCCCGCCGATCGAGACCGTGCTCTTCGACCTGGACGGGACCCTGGTGGACAATTTCGAGGCCATCCACCGCTGCTACGACGACGTGATGCGCCTGATGGGACTCCCCGGCGTGAGCCTCGGGGACATCAAGCGTGCGGTCGGCGGATCGGTCAACGTGACGGTGGTCAAGCTCGCCGGAGAGGCGAACGCCCCGACCGCGACCCGGCTGTTCCGCGAACACTTCCCCTCCGTCATGCTGCACGGCCTGAGGACCTACCCGGGCTGCCGCGAGATCCTGACGGGGCTCCGGACGCGCGGCGTGCGCACGGCCGTCTACACCAACAAGGACGACGCGTGCTCCCGCGCCATCCTCGCCCACCTCGGCCTGGACGCGCTCGTCGACGGCATCTTCGGCACCAACGTGCACCCCTGGCGCAAGCCCCAGCCCGAGTTCACGCGGTTCGTGACGGACCGGATGGGCGCCGACCCGGCGCGCACGATGATGGTCGGCGACTCGCCGTTCGACATCGCCACCGCCCGCAACGGCGGCCTGGCCTGCGTGCACTGCGTGACCACCGGGAGCCACGACGCCGGGGAGCTGGCGCCCCACGGCCCGGACGGCATCCACCCCGGACTCGCGGAGCTCGGGCGCGACGCCCTGGGGCTGGGGTGATTTTCGTTTCGCCCCGGCCGCCGGCGGCGATTGCATGAGACCATGCCGCCCGCGCGCGACCCGAAGGACCGCGGACCCGAGACGACCCTCTCGGGGGTGGTCGAACGCATCCTCTGGCTCGACGAGGAGACGCACTTCACGATCGCGGAGCTCTCCCAGGAGGGCGGCGAGAAGACCATCGTGCTCGGCAACATGACGGGACTGCAGTGCGGCGAGACCGTGGACGTCACCGGCCACTGGGAACGCCATCCCTCGCACGGCCCCCAGCTGCGCGTGAAGTCGTTCAGCTCGCGCCTCCCCTCCTCCGTGCACGGCATCCGCAAGTACCTGGGCAGCGGGCTCATCCGCGGCATCGGCAAGACCTACGCCGACAAGATCGTGGCCAAGTTCGGCGTGCGCACGTTCGACATCATCTCGCACCAGTCCGGACGGCTGCGCGAGGTGGACGGCATCGGCCCGGGCCGCGCCAAGGCCAGCAAGGAGGCGTGGGAGGAGCAGAAGTCGCTCCGCGAGGTGATGGTCTTCCTCCAGACCTACGGGGTGACCAACGCCCTCTGCCTGCGCATCGTGAAGGCCTACGGTCAGGACGCCAAGAAGGTGCTCACGACCGAGCCCTACCGGGTGTGCCGCGAGGTCGACGGGGTCGGCTTCCGCACCGCGGACAAGATCGCGCGCAACCTCGGCCTGCCCACCGCGGGGCCGCAGCGCGTGGACGCCGGCGTGCTCCACGCGCTGGAGGAGCTCGAAGGCGAGGGCCACAGCGCCTTCCCCGAGGAGGGCCTGCTCGAGAAGGCGACCGAACTGCTGGAGGTGGACCGCACGATCGTGCACGAACGCCTGCGCCGGCTGATCGCCGAGGCCGCCGTCGGCGTGCTCGACGCGCGCGGCACGCCCCTGGTGCAGCTCCGCGCGCAGGAGGCCGCCGAGCGCTCGGTGGCGCAGTCCGTCCGCCGGCTGCTCGCGGCCGGCTCCGCCCTGCCCCCGATCCAGGCCGACAAGGCCGTCGAGTGGGCGCAGGGCCGCGCGGGCTTCGCCTTCTCGCCGGCGCAGGCCGAGGGCGTGAAGATGGCGCTCGGCGCCAAGGTCTCGGTGCTCACGGGCGGGCCCGGCACGGGCAAGACGACCATCCTGCGCGCCCTCTGCGACATCCTCACCGCCAAGCGCGCCCGCCTCGTGCTCGGCGCGCCCACGGGCCGGGCGGCCAAGCGGATGTCCGAAGCCACGCGCTGCGCCGCCGCCACCATCCACCGTCTGCTGAAGTTCGACCCCGCGGCCGGAGGCTTCACGGTCAACGCCGACAGCCCGCTGTCGGCCGACTTCGTCATCGTGGACGAGTCGAGCATGCTCGACACGAAGCTGGCCGCCGCGCTCCTCCGCGCGGTGCCCGCGGAGGCCCACCTGCTGCTGGTAGGGGAGGTCAACCAGCGGCCCTCGGTCCGCGCGGGCAACGTGCTGGGGGACCTGATCGACTCCCGCGCCGCCGCGGTGACGCGTCTCGACTCGGTCTTCCGCCAGGGCGCGCGCAGCGGCATCGTGACGGTCGCCCACGGCATCCTCCACGGCGAGGCCGCCCCGCCGGCCCCCGTCGCCGACCCGGCGTCGCTCGACTTCTCGCAGGACATCCACTTCGTCCGCGCGGACGAGCCGGAGGCGTGCGTCGCCGCCGTGACGCGTCTGTGCTGCGAGGTCCTGCCCCGGGCCCTCCGCCTCGACCCCCTGCGCGACATCCAGGTGCTGGCCCCGATGCACAAGGGCACGGGCGGCATCCAGGCCTTCAATTCCGCCCTCCAGGACCGCCTCCGCGGCCGGGACGCCCGGCCCGGACGGATCTCGCCCGGCGACAAGGTCATCCAGACCCGCAACAACTACGACCGCAACGTCTTCAACGGCGACTTCGGCGTGGTGCTGGGTCAGGACGAGGAAGGCACGCTGCTGGTGGACTTCGATGGCGCACGGGTGGAGCTGGAACGCGGCGAGCAGGGGGACCTGCACCTCGCCTACGCGGTCAGCATCCACAAGTCGCAGGGCTCGGAGTTCCCCGCGGTGGTCGTGCCGCTGCTGCGCCAGCACAGCGTGATGCTCGCGCGCAACCTGGTCTACACCGCGGTCACGCGCGGGCGCAGGCAGGTCATCCTCGTCGGCGACCCCACCGCCTACGCGATGGCGGTGCGCAACGCCTCGGACTCGCGCCGCGTGACCGGGCTGCTGCCCCGCCTGCGCGAGGACGGCTGATCAGGGGCGCACGCGCAGGGTGCCGCGGGTGACGCCCAGCTGGTTGAGCACCTTGAGGTCGTTCCAGAGCGCGGTGCCGTCGAGATCTCCGTCGAGCAGCGCGCGGTACTTGGCCAGCGTGCGGGTGACCGTGGCGACGTCCTCGTCGACGAACTCCACGCGGAAGCGCCTCACGCCGAGGGCCATCAGCTGGCCGGCGTATTCGGCGCCGGTCTGGGCCCGGGAGTTGTAGAGCGTGTTGCGGCAGCCGGCGTCGGCGCGCAGCAGGTGCTCGGCGCCGACGCGGTCGCGCAGGGTCACGCGGTGCTTCTCGCAGGGGCGCCCGCAGTCGCGGTAGTCCCTGCCCTTGGAAAGGAAGGCGCAGAAGACGCAGTGCTCCATGTGGAACATGGGCATGTGCTGGTGCAGGGTGACCTCGAACCAGGCGGGCGGGGCCGAGCGGAGCAGCGCGGCGAGCTGGCCGGCGTCGAGGTCGTAGGAGGCCGTCACGCCCTCGAGCCCGTGCCGGGTCATCAGCCACTCGGCGGTCAGCCCGTTGGCGACGTTGAGCGAGAAGTCGCCCCGGCGGCGCAGCCCGGCCGCGGCGAAGGCCCGCAGGTCCTCGTGGTTGCGCGCGAGGTACCCGTCGGCGCCGCAGGAGAGCACGATCTCGGCCACGCGGTCCTCGCCCTGCTTGCGCAGACGCGGCCCCATGGCCCAGAACTCCACCGGCCGCCCGGCGGCCTCGCGGAACTCGCGCACGCGCGTCATGGCGGCGCGGAACTTCTTCGGATCCTCGAACTCGGCGTAGACCGTGCGGGCGCCCCATTCCAGCACGGCCTCGAGCTGGGCGGGTTCGCGGATGACGGCGACGATCTCGGCCGGACCGGAGACCGGCGCGGATTCGGCGGCGACCCGGACCGACCGGGCGTCGTAGGGCAGCAGCGTCCAGCGGGGCGGCCGGGAGCGCTGCTCGGCGACCTCGGCCGCCAGCTCGCGGCGCAGGCGGTTGAGCTCGCTGACCGGGACGATGACCGCCCCCTCGAGGTCGGCCTCGAGGTCGCGCAGCTCGAAGGCGGTGTCGCCGAGACGTCCGAGCTGCTCGCGGAGCACGGTGGCGTCGAGCGGCCGCTTCTCGGCGACGGCGCAGGGGGCCGCGCTCTCGCGCACGGCCACATGGCCCTCGTCGTCGCGGAACTCGACCCTGAGCGGCGCACCCGGCCGTCCGGCCACGCGGGCGGACAGCGGGCGGCGGTGGTTGGGCCGCTCCCGGTCCCAGGAGTCGCGGAGACGTCGCTCGAGCTCGGGGTCCTTGGTCTTCCACACCAGCGCCCCCGGAGCGACCAGCGACCAGTCGACGTCGGCGCGGCCGAAGCGCAGGAAGGTCATGCCGCCGCGGCCGGGCTCGACGCCGTGGACGAAGCCGCCCTGTTCGCGCTCCGCCGGTCGGCCCTGGTCGAACACCACGCCGTCGCCCGGCTTGACCGGACCCTCGAGCCTCAGCAGGACGCCGTTGGGAAGGACCTCGGCGACCTCGCCGACGAGGGCCCCGCGCTTCTTGCCGAAGCGGGCGTGGACCAGGGCCTGGTTGTCGATGCCGCGCAGCCAGCCCGTGTGGAGCCCGCGCGAGAAGGTCATCTGCATCGCGTAGTCCTCCTCCCGTCGGACCTGCGCCGCGGCCGCGTCGGCGTCGGCACCGCGTGTGAGCGCCTCCCAGGCGGCGTCGACCGCCCGGCGGTAGGCGCGGGTGATGGCGGCGACGTATTCCGGAGACTTGAGCCGCCCCTCGATCTTCAGGGAACGCACGCCGGCCCGGATCAGGTCGGGCACGGCCTCGACCCCCGCGAGGTCCTGGGGCGAAAGCAGGTAGGCGCGGTCGCCCAGGTCGACCGGACGTCCGTCGACGACGAGCTCGTAGGGCAGCCGGCAGGCCTGCGCGCATTCGCCGCGGTTGGCGGAACGCCCGCCGAGGGACTCGCTGGTCAGGCACTGCCCCGAGTAGGCCACGCAGAGCGCGCCGTGCACGAAGACCTCGAGGTCGAGGGGCAGGCCCTTCTCGGCCTGCTCCTGACGGATGCCGCGGATCTCGGGCAGCGAGACCTCGCGGCCGAGCACGGCGAGCGAGGCGCCCAGCTCCCGGGCGAACTCCACCCCTGCCCCGCTGGTGACCGTCATCTGCGTCGAGGCGTGGATGGGGAAGTCGGGCGACGTGCGGCGGATGAGGCGGCAGATGCCGGCGTCCTGCACGATGGCGGCGTCGACCCCCGAGGCGACGATCGTGCGCAGCGTGCGCGCGGCCTCCTCGAGCTCCTCGGGGAACACGAGCGTGTTGAAGGTGACGTAACCCCGCACGCCCCGCCCGTGAAGGAACTTCATGAGCTCCGGCAGGTCGGCCTCCTCGAAGTTCGCCGCCCGGACCCGGGCGTTGAAACGCCCCACCCCGAAGAAGACCGCATCGGCGCCGTTCTCGACCGCCGCGCGCACGCAGTCCCACCCGCCGGCCGGGGCGAGGACCTCGGGCTTCCTCAGGCTGGCGGTTTCCTCGGCGGGCACGAGGGGAGCAAGCCAGAGTCCCCGCGGCATGCAAAGCGCAATCCGCACGGGGCGCATCCGATGTTGCCCCGAAGCCCTCCCCCGCCCATCATGGAAGCATGTCCGACAAGCTCGAGGAGATCTTCAAGATGCAGGAGGCCCTGAACGCGCGCATCGGCGTCGTGACCCAGGGCATGAGCGAGGAGGAGAAGGTCAAATGGACCCTCAACTACCTGCGTGCCATGCAGCAGGAGATGGCCGAGCTGACCGACTCCGTGCCCTGGAAATGGTGGGCCAAGTACCAGAAGTTCGACGAGCAGAACGCCCGCGTCGAGGTCGTCGACCTCTTCCACTTCCTGATCTCGATCGCCCAGGTGCTCGGAATGTCCGCCGACGACGTCTACCAGGCCTACCTCAAGAAGAACGCCGTGAACCACCAGCGGCAGGACTCGGGCTACGTGAAGAAGGACGAGAACGACTCACGCCACATCTGACCCCATGACCCCCCGCTCCCAGGCCCGCCGCGGCTTCACCCTCATCGAGCTGCTGGTCGTCATCGCGATCATCCTCATCCTCGTGGCGCTCTCCTTCGGCCTCTTCCGCGCCGCTAGCAACGCGCGCTCCAAGGCCGTCGCCCGCAGCAGCATCCAGGCCATGGCCATGGCCTCCGAGGCCTACAAGAAGACCTACGGCGACTACCCGTGCGCGCCCGCGGCCACCGCGGTGACGGACGGCCTCGCCTTCCGGCGCGCGCTCTTCGACCAGCTCAGCGGACGTAAGCTGATCCGCCAGGCGCCCGTGGTCACCGGCGGGGTCAGCATGTCCGTCGTAAACTTCAACGACGCCTCCCTGCCCGGAGGAGCCACGCGGCGCATGAAGCCCTTCCTGAACTCCGGCGAAGTGGACACCAATAACAACGCAGCCTCGGGCGACGTGACCGTGCCGATCCACTTCCTGGATCCGTGGGGGAACCCCTACGACTACCGCTACCGCATCCTGCCCGCGGCGGGAACGGCCATCCAGAATCCGACGACGGGCGCCTTCGCCGTACCCTATGTGAACTGGAAGGCCTCGGGCTTCCTGATCGTCAGCTGCGGAGCGAACTACGTGGAGCCCGCCGCGGGGGCCGACCCCGCCGTCAACGAGTACTGGGATCCGGCCGGGAGCCCCTCGATGACCACGTCGGGCGTGGTGCCCGCCACCTACTTCGAGGACGGCGCCTCCGGACCGTACCGCGTGGACAACGTCACGAACTGGGCGGGGAACTGAGGTCGGCGGCGAAGAATCGCGCAGTCAGCGCGCAGATCAGCCACGCGATCAGCCCGGTCGCGAGCGTGTGCGACAGGAAGTGCTCGCCCCGCGCCATCTGGTAGACGCCCATGAAGCCGCCCAGTCCGAGTCCGACCGAGAGGCCGAGCAGGCGCAGACGCCTTACCGGCCACGCCCAGGCCAGCGCCAGGAGCGCGAAGCCCCCGCTGGCATGGCCGGCGGGAAAGGCGTCGCTCGGATAGCCCGGGGGCTTGGACTGGAAGAGCAGCAGGTGCTCGAGCCCGTCGGGCTTCCAGGGACGCATGGCCTGCGGCACGGTCTGGCCCGTGACGGCGCGCAGCTGGGTGCACACCATGACGATCGCCACCAAGCACAGGCCGAGATAGAGCGCCCGGCGAGGACCCATCCAGGCCGGCGAACTCTGCGGCATTAGCGCACACCAAAGAAGAAAGGCCGACCAGGCGACCAGCAGCAGCTTCGGCCCTTTGTAAAATAACACGTGCAGCGGACCTGAATCCCATTCGATCAGCCAGTGGTCGTCGAAGAAGAACGCGTCCTGGACCATGACGTCCAGGCGACCTCCGCCCAGCCCGGGAACGCCGAAGAAGATAAGCGAAAAAACGAGGGCCAGGGCCGGGGCCCGGACCGACGGGCCTTCAGCGGACCGTGCCAAGACGATGCTGCTCGAAGAGCTCATAGGCGCCCTGATAGTAATCGATGGCCTCGGTCACGGCGTCCTCGTCGCGGACGCCCAGGGGGCGCAGCTCGCCCGTCGCGAGGTCGGTCCGATACTGCGAGACCTGCCGGGTGGGCTTGAGCACGGTCAGCGTGCCGTCGCCACGGAGCAGCGCGACCTTCTGGTAGTTGCTGATGAAGGCCCGCGGACGGTAGGAAGCACTAAGAACGTCGCAGCCCAGGAACCGCTCGCCATAGGGCAGACCGAGCAGGCCGAGCAAGGTGGGCGCTAGGTCTATCTGGCTCATCATCACGTCCACTTTTTTGGGCGGAATGTTGGCGGGCGACCAGACAAAAAGAGGTATCTCGTATTTCTTGACCTCGAGCTCACGGTGGCCGGCTACCAAGGCGCAGTGGTCGGCGACGAAAACGAAGACGGTGTCCTTGAACCAGGGGCGCGCCCTCGCCTTCTCGATGAACCTGCCGATCGCGTAGTCGGTGTAGGCGACGCCGCCCTCCCTGCCCTGGAAGCGCGGGTCGATCGTCCCGGCAGGCCAGGTGAAGGGCCGGTGGTTCGACGTCGTCATCACGAAATGGTGGAAAGGCCGGCCGGCGGCATGGGATCGGTCCGCTTCCGCCATCGACCAGGCGAAGGCGTCCTCGTCGCAGGCGCCCCAGGCGTTGGCGAAGCTCACGGGCAGCCCCTGCTCCTCCGCGGCGGGACGGTCCAGCACCCGGTAGCCATTTTTCCCGAAGAAGTAATCCATGTTGTCGAAGAACCCGTCGCCGCCATAGATGAAGCGGCAATCGTAGCCGTTGCGCGCGAGGGCGGAGCCGAGGGTGGACATGTTCTCGCAGCCCTGACGTCGCAGCACCGACTGTCCAGGGATCGGAGGAAAGGAGAGCGTCAGCGCCTCCATGCCCCGGACCGTGCGCGTGCCGCCGGCGTAGAGACGGGAGAACCAGAGCGACTCCCCGGAGATGCGGTCGAGGTTGGGCGTGAGCCCCCTCCGCGAATAATCGACGCGGTCCTCGGGGTCGTTGACGCCGTAACAGCCCAGATACTTGGCGCTGAGACTCTCGACCGTGACCTGGATCACGTTGAGACGGCGGCCTGCGGACCCCGGCACCACGCGGCGGAGGTCTCCTTCGGATGCATCGATGCCGAGGGTGCGGAGCCGCGTCCGAAGCCCGCCGATCGCATCCGGACGGGAAAGGTAGAAAGTGTGCCAGTCCAGACGGTTGGACCAGAAGGCGGCGAAGAAGGCGAATTCGCCGTTCTTGCCCAGCTCGGTGTCGACCGCGTTCTCCCAGGCGGGCTGCAGGCCGCCGAGGTGCCGCAGGCCGGCGGTCACGCGTTCCATGGCGCCGGCACCTTCGCCGCCGGCGTCACGCGTACCCACCCCCCAGGAAGCCCCGAGGGCGAGCGCCAGGGGCAGCGTCAGCAGGGAGGCCTGCCGCAAGGGCCGGTCCTGGCCGGCGACCGCCGCCTCATGCCAGGCCGCGGTCCAGCCGCGACGGCGGAAGAACCAGTAGGCGAGCGCGGAGAAGGCCGCCACCGCGGAGAGGATCAGCGGCATCGGGTAGGACTCGTTGATGTTCGCCACGACCTCCGTGGTGTAGACCAGGTAGTCGACGGCGATGAAGTTGAACCGCACCCCGAACTCGTCCCAGAAAAGGACTGCGGACACGGCCCACAGCGTGAACAGGAACGCGTGGAAGAACCAGCCGGCCAGGGGGACGACCCGCCCGAACCGGGAGGGCCAGAACGCTGAGAAGATGGCGTACGGCAGGGTCAGGAGCCAGACCATGACCAGGTCGAAGCAGAATCCCGTCAGGAAGGCGGCCGCCGTGGCCGGCCCCCATGAGACCGAAGCATGGGAGGCGACGAGCAGGCCGGCGCGCAGCACGGCGCTCAGCGAGAGGTAGAGCAGCGCGAGGAGCAGCGTCCCGCCCTGTCGCGAGGACAACAGCCG
The DNA here is from genome assembly GCA_046095205.1 of Opitutia bacterium. Classification (GTDB taxonomy): domain Bacteria; phylum Verrucomicrobiota; class Verrucomicrobiia; order Opitutales; family UBA953; genus UBA953. Next base: position 4,243 of record JBJTIX010000151.1, on the reverse strand, counting down.
ACGGAAGGCGCTCTTCATCACGAGTTCTTGCCCTAAGAGGACGGTTTTTAAAAGTTCAAACCCCGCGCCCGGCGAGCCGCCACTATCTTGCAAGACGGCGGCGGATCAGCGCGCTGGAGGCTCGTCGACGCCGCAACCGCCCCACGGATGGCAGCGGCAGATGCGGCGGAAGGAGAGCCAGCCGCCGCGGAGCAGTCCGAAACGCCCCAGGCATTCCATCGCATAGGCGGAGCAGGTCGGCGTGTACCTGCAGCCCGAGCCGGGCACCACCGCGTGCAGCGGACGCGAGATGAACCTGCGGTAGAATCCAATCAGGGCCATCGCCGCGCGCGCGGGCAGCGAGGCGCTCATGCGCGTCCGCCTCCGACCGATTTGGCGGCGGCCTGCGCGAAAATCCGGCGGAGCTCGGCCAGCGACCGTCGGAGCATCGACGAACGCACCACCAGCACCACCTCCCAGCCGGCGGGAAACGCGTCGGGGTCGGTGCGGAACAGCTCGCGCGCGAGCCGCTTGGCCCGGTTGCGGTCGACCGCCAGCGACAGGGCCGCCTTGGGGGCGATCACGGCGAAGCGGGCGGGCCGGCCCGACCCGGTCGGGCCCGCGTTCAAGACGAAGGGCCCGCAGTCGATCCGCGAGCCCTTGGTGCGGAGGCGTTGGAAGTCGGCCGAAGCCCTTATCCTTCGCTCCCGCGGAAGACGCATGCCGCGCTCAGGCGAGCCGCTTGCGGCCCACGCGGCGGCGGTTGGCGAGCACCTTGCGGCCGCCACGGGTCTTGGAGCGGGCGCGGAAGCCGCACTTGCGGGCGCGGGCGATCTTGGACGGACGGTAGGTGGGCTGCATAAATCGAAAAAACAAGGCAACGGACGCCCTTCGGGGGTGTCAAGCCCCGTGCTTCCCGGCTTGGCAGGACTCGGCAGGGGTCAAAGATGCCGGCATGGACCCCGCCAAAGGAAGGAGAAGGCCCACGCCTCCCAGGGCCTACCTAAACGCGGAATTCATGCTCAGCCCCCAGGCCCGCACGCTCCGGGTCATGGCCGAGATGATGGAGCCCCACCTGCGCTTCAAGAAGAAGGGGGTGCGGAACACGGTCGTGATGTTCGGCTCGGCCCGCACCCTGCCCCGCGACCGGGCGGAGGCCGAGCTCGCCGCGGCCAAGGAGGCGGCGAAGCTGGGCGTCTGCGACGGCAACGAGTGCGCGGCGCGCCTGCGCGTCGCCGAACTGGCCCTGCGCAGCTCGGCCTACTACGAGGCCTGCCGCGAGCTGGCCGCGGAGATGACGCGCTGGTCGATGGGGCTGCCGGAGTGGCAGCGTTTCCTGATCTGCTCCGGCGGCGGCCCCGGCATCATGGAGGCCGCCAACCGCGGAGCCCATGAGGCGGGCGGACGCTCGGTGGGGCTCGGCATCGCCCTGCCGTTCGAGCAGAGCCACAACCCCTACATCACCGAAGGCCTCGACCTCGAGTTCCACTACTTCTTCGTCCGCAAGTACTGGTTCCTCTACCTGGCGAAGGCGCTCGTGGCCTTCCCCGGCGGCTTCGGCACCTTCGACGAGCTCTTCGAGATGCTCACGCTCATCCAGACGGGCAAGACGAAGAAGAAGTTCCCCATCCTCCTCTACGGATCGCCCTTCTGGAAGCGCGTGATGGACCTCGAGGTGATGCAGGAATGGGGCATGGTCTCGCCCGAGGACCGCGACCTCTACGTGCACGTCGACTCGGTCAAGGAGGCCCGCGACCTGCTCGTGAGCATCATCACCGAGAAGTACCTCGCCGACCCTGACCCCGGCCATGACTGACGTCGGCATCGCGCTCACCACCCTGCCCTCGCGCGAGGAGGCCGACCGGCTCGCCGCCGAGGCGGTGTCCGCCGGACTCGCCGCCTGTGCGCAGGTGGACGGCCCGGTGCGCTCGCACTACGTCTGGGAAGGCAAGGCCGAGTGCGAGGAGGAGTTCCGCGTGACCTTCAAGTTTGCCGCGACGCGCGGACGCGACCTCGAATCCTGGGTGCTCGCCCGCCATCCCTACGCGGTGCCGCAGTGGCTGACCTTCCAGGCCGACCACGCCTCCCAAGCCTACCGGGCCTGGGTGCTAGGCGTGCGCTGACGCATGGACTCCGCAGCCGCCGCCGCGCTCTACTGCCTGCTGGCGGCGGTGGTCGCGGCGGGGTGGTTCCGCGAGGCGCGCCGTCGCGCCGCATCCGGCGGACCGGAGGGATTCTGGCCCGGCACCACCACGGCGCCGGCCGCCGCCCATTTCGCCGCGGCCGCGGCCATGCTGCTCATCACCGTCGCCGAGTCGGTCGCGGAGATCCGCGCGGGCGTGGACGACCGGCAGTCGACGCTCACCGCCCTGTCGCTCGCGCCGCTGCTGGGGGCGGCGCTCGTCGAGGAGGCGGTGTTCCGCGGCTTCATGGCACCGGGCTGGCTGACGGGCGGGCGGCTGCTCGCGGTCATGCTCGCCGGTTCGGCCGTCTTCGCCTTGGTGCACGGATTCGACCTCTCGTCCGCGCAGGGCCGCATCAGCCTGGCCTTCTCCTTCGTCACCTCGCTCGGCCTTTACGTCGCACGCTTCAATCCGCTGAACCCGGCCCGCTCGCTGCTGCCCTGCTTTACGGCCCATTTCGTGCGTAACATCGCCGTCTTCGGCATCAAATGGGCACAGGGATTCGTGAGTTGGTGATAAAGCGGATTCCGACACCGCTTGGGACTTGTCGCTCGTCGCGGTCGCAAATACGAAAGGGACATGGATCGCCCCGTCCATCCCTCCCGCCGTGATTTCCTGAAACTGGCGCCCTTCGCCGCGCTGGGCGCCGTCTCCGCGGACGCCGCGCCCGACCCTCGCGCCATCCTCCGGGGCGCCGCGCAGCAGGCGCCCGCGGTCTCGCCTCCGCGCCCGGAGGGCCACCGGCCCGTCTGGGACCTGACCACCGAGCCCCTGGAGAAGGTGCGCGTCGGCATCATCGGCCTCAACCGCGGCAGCGCGCACGTGAACTCCTGCTCGTCGCTGCCATGGGTCGAGATCCGCGCGCTCTGCGACATCAAGGACGACGTGGCCCGCGCCCAGGCCGAAAAGGTGCGCAAGAAGACCGGCAAGGCGCCCGACGTCTACTCCGGCGACGAGAACGTCTGGGAGAAGCTCGTCGACCGGGACGACATCGACGTGGTCTACGTGGCCACGCCCTGGGAATGGCACACGCCGATGGCCGTGCGCGCGATGGCCCGCGGAAAGCACGCCTTCGTCGAGGTCAACTGCGGCGTCTCCGTCAGGGAATGCTGGGAGCTCGTCGACGCCTCGGAAAAATACCGGCGCCACTGCCCCATCCTGGAGAACGCGAACTACGGCGAGGAGGAGCTCTTCGTCCGGCGCATGGCCGCCGAGGGGCTCTTCGGGGACCTCAAGCACGCCGAGGGCGCCTACATCCACGACCAGCGCGGCACGGCGCCGAACGACACCTTCTTCCGCCCCCAGCGGGACTGGCGGCGCAAGTACCACACGATCATCGACGGGAACCCCTACCCGACGCACGCCATCGGCCCCCTCGCCACCTACCTGGGGCTCGGTCGCGGCGACGTCATGACCCGCGCGGTGTCGGTCTCCTCCCTGGAGCTCGGGCTGACGCAGCTGCGCGAGAAGGCGGGAGCCGACAAGGACCGCACGGCTTCCGAACGCTTCACGTGCGGGGACATCAACACCACGCTCATCAAGACGGCGCTCGGACGGTCCATCGTCCTGCAGCATGACAACACCACGCCCCGGCCGTATTCCCGCATCAACGCCCTCTGCGGCACCGAGGCGACGTTCTTCGGCTACCCCGCCCGCCTGGCCATCGACTCGGGAAATCGCCACCCGCTCCTCGACCCCGCGGAGAAGCGGAACAGCCATTCCTGGACCTACGAGGGCGACCGGCTCAAGAAGTTCATGCAGGCCAACCCCCATCCCCTCGTGAAGAAGGCGGGCGAGGAGGCCAAGAAGGTCGGCGGCCACGGCGGCACCGACCACCTCATGAACTTCCGCCTCCTGGACTGCGTGCGCCGCGGCCTCACCCCCGACATCAGCGTGTACGACGCCGCGGCCTGGTCCTGCCTCCTCGAGGTCTCCCACCTTTCCGTCACCTCCGGCAGCATGCCGGTCGCGATGCCCGACTTCACCCGTGGCGGCTGGAAGACCCTGCCCCCCCTGCCCCTCATCACCTGACGCCCTCCATGAACCCCCAAGAATCCTCCAATCGCCGCGACTTCCTGAAG
>JBJTIX010000150.1:0-2706 GCA_046095205.1 Opitutia bacterium | reverse complement strand
GTGTGAGACGTCGGCGACGTGGATGCCGACGCGGAGACGGCCGTCGGGCAGGCGCTCGACCGAGAGCGCGTCGTCGAAGTCCTTGGCGTCGTCGGGGTCGATGGTGACCGTCGGCACCGCGCGGAAGTCCTCCCGGCCGGCGAGGTCGGCGGGGCGGACCGTGTCGCCGAACGAGCCGGCTTCGGACTCGACCGCGGGCGGGAACTCGGGCCGCAGGTTGTAGCGACGGAGGATGGCGAGGTACTCCGCCATCGGCGTGTGGGTCTCGCCGAGGACCTCGGTGACCGTGCCGGTGGGGCTCAGGTTGCGCCGTTCCCAGGCGTCGAGCTTCACCACGACCTTGTCGTCCGCCTTGGGCGCGGGGGAGAGCCCGGCGCGGGCGGGGTCGCGCACCACGATCTCGCGCGAAACGCGCGGGTCGTCAGGGACCACGAACCATTGCAGGCGGTTGCGGAGGAGCGTGCCCGTCAGCTGCGTGAGCGCGCGCCGTACGACCCGGACCACCGTGCCCGAGCCCCAGTCCTCGCCCTGGCGGTCGCGGCGCACCGGATTGGCGCGCACCAGCACGCGGTCGCCGTGGAGCGCGACGTGCGTGTCGGCGGCCTCCACGTGCATCTGGTCGCGGGGGCGGCGGCCGGGCTCGGCGTCGAAGATCACGCGCGCCGAGCCGCTCTGACGGAAGAGGATCGTCCCCTCGAGCAGGCCCTCGTCGCGTCCGCCGTCCCGCGGGAGCGCGAGCAGCATCCCCTTCTGCGTCACCACCGCGCCGGCCTTGAGCAGGCGGGGCATGACCTTGCGCAGCTGGGCGAGCTCGCGCTTGCCGCCGCCGATGGCGCGCACGACGGCCTCCAGGCGCATCGGCCGGTAGTCGGGCCGCGCGAGGAAGTCGAGGAGCGTGCGTTCGGCGCTCATCTCAGGCGGCGACCAGCAGGCCGCTCAGGAAGGGCATCAGCTGCTTCTTGCGGCTGACGACGCCCGGGAGGTCGAAGACGTGCGGAGCCTGCTTCTGCGGGTAGGTGATGGCGTGGAGCAGCGCCTCCTCGCCGCGTACGAGCAGGAGCGAGCGCTGGCTGTCGATGTCGGTCACGAGCAGGCAGGAGAAGCTGAGCCCGTTCTCGCTCCGGTAGCGTTCCAGCGCCTCCAGCAGGCCGTCGCACGCCTTCCAGAAGTTGCCGTAGCCGAGCTCCTCGACCTGGGCGACGGAGAACCGTCGTCCGCCCTCCGCGTAGACCTTGCAGTCCGAGCGCACGGCCGCATCGGGCGGGACGTTGGCGAGGACGGAGCCGGCGTTGAAGATCATGTCGGCCAGCGCGCGCGGGTCGGCGTCGGCCACGCGCGAGAGCCAGTTGAGCAGGTCGGCGTCGAGCGGCGTGCTGGTCGGGCTCTGGAGCAGCAGCGTGTCGGAGATGATCCCGCACATCATCAGCCCGGCGACCTGGGGGCTGGGCGTGAGCCCCGCGGTGCGGAACATGTCGGCCACGATGGAGCAGGTGGAGCCGAGCGGGCGGTTGAGGAAGAGGATGGGCTGGGCGGTGTGCGGGTTGCCCAGGCGGTGGTGGTCCACCACCTCGGCGATCTCGACCTCGGCGGCGCCGTCCACGGCCTGGGAGAGCTCGTTGTGGTCGACCAGCACGAGGCGGGTGCGCACGGGCTTGAGGATGTCGGTCTTGGTGAAGACCCCGACCAGGCGGCCCTCCTCGTCCTCGACGGGGAAGATCAGGGCGGAGGACTGCACGATGCGCCGGCGCACGACGGAGAGCTTCTCCTGCGGGCGGAAGACGGCGGCGTCCTTCTGCACGAGCCCGCCGACCAGCGTCGAGGCGCGCACGGCCCAGGCGGTGGTGGCGCTGTCGGTGTCGGCGTAGGCGACGGACACGCGGGCCGCGCGGGCGCGGTCGAGGACGTCGTCCCGCATGCGGTGCCCGCAGGTGACGATGATGAGCCGGACGCCCATCTCGATGGCGCGCACGTGCACGTCGGTCCGGTCGCCGACGACGATGACGCTCTTGGAGGTCGGGATGCCCTCGACCGTGGCGGACTTGCCGAACGACTCGAGCTCCATGGCGGCGACGCGCACGTAGAGGTCGTCCACGGCGTCGGGGTCGAAGGCCACGACCTCGGTGCCGATGGAGCGGATGATGGCGCGGATGGAGCTCGTGACCCTGCGCATCGAGGTGGCGCGGCGGGGCTTGGGGATGAAGTAGTCGCCCAGCGCGAAGATCGAGACGTGTCCGGCCGCGCGGCCGTTCCGGCCGAGGACGGGCAGCGCGCGCACGTCGTGGGCCTCGAGGATCTCGAGGGCGTGGGCGCAGGTGTCGTCGGCCGTCACGGTGAGCGGCGAACGCTGCATGATGTCCTCGACGCGCGGCGTGACCTCGCCGACGAACTCGGGCAGCGACGCCCCGAAGCGCCGCAGGATGGCGTCGATGCGCGCGTTGGAGTTGCCGCAGCGCGCGGCGACGTAGCCTTCCTCGCCCGTGGCGTGCTTGAACTCCGCGTAGGCGATGGCCGAGCAGATGGCGTCGGCGTCGGGGTTCTTGTGACCGATGACGTACGTCCTGGCGGGGGCCGGGCTTGCGTAGGGACGGGGAGGCGGGAAGGGCATTTCTTGGCCGGGGCCGCGCGCGGCCGTCCGGCGTTGTAGGCCCGGGAAGGTCCGCTTGGAAGAGGGAAGTGCTTCTGAGCGGAAATGGCGCCGCCTCAGTG
>JBJTIX010000149.1:0-12213 GCA_046095205.1 Opitutia bacterium | reverse complement strand
TGGTGTCGCCGGCCGGAGTGAGGTCGACGTGCAGCTCGGTGCAGGGGCCGCAGGGGCCCGTCTCGCCCATCATCCAGAAGTTGTCCTTCTTGTTGCCGTTGACGATGTGCACCGCGGGGTCGAGGCCGGCGGCGCGGAACTTCTCGGCCCAGACGTCCCAGGCCTCCTGGTCGAACTCCGACGGGTCGCCCTTCGACTTGTCGGGCCTGTAGACCGTGGCGTAGAGGCGGTGCTTGGGGAACTTCCAGACCTCGGTCACCAGCTCCCAGGCGAAGTCGATGGCCTCACGCTTGAAGTAGTCCCCGAAGGACCAGTTGCCCAGCATCTCGAAGAAGGTGTGGTGGTAGGTGTCGAGGCCGACGTCCTCGAGGTCGTTGTGCTTGCCGCCCGCGCGGATGCATTTCTGGGTGTCGGCCGCCCGGCCGGGGGAGTAGGGGCACTTGGTCTGGCCGAGGAAGATCGGCACGAACTGGTTCATGCCGGCGTTCGTGAACAGCAGGTTCGGCGAGTCCGGCATGAGGCTGGACGACGGCACGATGGCGTGCTGCTTGGACTTGAAGAAGTCCAGGAACGACTGGCGTACTTGGGCGGAGGTCATGGACGGTCCCTGAGTGGGCGATTTAAAGCCCCTCCCGGACCAAAAGGGAAGGATTAACCCCGGCCCCGAGGGCTCAGCCCGCCTTGCGGGTCAGCTCGGAATGCACGCGCAGCAGGGCGTCGACCCCCTCCGCGTAGTAGCCGGCGAAGCGGGCGATCAGATCCTCCCCGTGCCACGACACCACCCCGGTCTGGAAGCCCAGGGTCGCCTCGCCGACGCCCTCGGGGTCGTCCTTGGGGATGCTCTGCGAGAAGTGCAGCGGGTGGGGCGCGTTCTTGGCGATGCGTTCCTGGTCCTCGATGTACTGCGCCACCGTGTCGAGCTCGCGCAGGCCGTCGAAGGTCAGCCACACGCGCGCCTCGCCGGGCACCTCGCCCTCGCGCGGCTGGTAGAAGAGGCGGAGCTTCGCGGTCGAGCCCGGAAGGCTGACGCGCGCGTTGAAATGGTCGGCCGCCACGAGCCGGGCGGACGGACGGATGGCCTTCAGCCTTTCGGCGACGGCCTGCCAGAGTGCGGGTCTCATCGCCGCCATCCTGCCCTCCGCCGCGCCTCACGCAAGCGGACGTCGCGTCATCTCCGCGGATGTGAAGAAAAAAGAAGGGCGCGCCTCGCGGCGCGCCCTCGCGGACCTCGACGCCGGGTCACTTCTTCTTCTTGCCCTTGCCCGAACCCTCGGGCAGCGGGTGCGCCTTGAGGACGTCCTCGGCGACGTACATGTCGGTCTTGCCCTTGGTGGCCTCGCGCACGCGCTTCACGTCGGCGGGCTTCACGGGCGGGAGGTTGTTGCCCCACGACTGCCGGGCGTAGGTGATCACGGCGGCGACCTCCTCGTCCTTGAGGAGCTGGCCGAGGCCGGTCATCACGGGCTGTCCGGCGGCCATGTCGCCGTAGGTGCGTCCCTCGTGCTTCATCGGGCCGTAGAGGCCGTTGAGGACGATCTTGATGACGCGGTCGGGCTCGCCCTCGAGCCAGTTGCTCTTCACGAGCGAGGGGTAGGCGCCCACGCCGGGCTTGCCCGGCATCTCCTGGCCCTTGCCGTCCGGCTGGTGGCAGGTCACGCAGTGGGCCTCGCGGAAGTAGACCTCCTTGCCGAGGTCGTAGAGCTTCTTGTCGGCCTGCGACAGCTTGCGGTCGCTGGGCCCGTAGGAGGCCTCCTTCGCGGGGACGAGCGCCTTCGGGTCGACGAGGCCCTTGCCCTCGGGCAGGGAGGTGAGCTGCTTCACGGTCTCACGGAGGCAGTAGCTGATGAAGCGGTCCTTCTCGTCCTTGAGCTTCAGGGAGACGTCGACCGCGGGCTTCACGTCGGCCCCCTTGAAGAAGCTGAGGGTGCGGACGGCCTCGAGGCGCACGCGCGGGTGCGGGTCCTCGACCGCGGCGGCGGCCATGGCCAGCGCGTCGGGGATGCGCTCGCGCTGGTAGCAGACCACGCGCAGGGCCTGGGCCCGGGCCTGGTGCACGGGGGACTTGAGCAGGGTGCGGATGAGGTCGAGGTTCACGACGTCGTGCCACTGGTGCACCCAGAGGGCCTCGAGGATGTGGTGCGCGTCCTCGGGCTTGGCGGGGTCGAACTGCTTCACCCACTTCTGCACGGCGGCGATCACCTTGTCGGAGTCATGCTTGTGCAGCTCGACCTTGGCGCGCTGGCGCACGTTGTCCTCGTGCTCCTTGAGGAGCTCGAGCAGCGCCTCGACCGGCTCGCCGTCGATCTTCTTCGGCTTGAGCTGGTGGCGGGAGGGGTAGGTCACGCGGTAGAGGCGGCCGTGCTGGTGGTCGCGGTTCGGGTCGCGCAGGTGGTGCTGGAGGTGGCCGATGAGCATCTGCGACCAGTCCATGACGTAGACCGAGCCGTCCGGCGCCACGGCCATGCCGGAGGGGCGGAAGTTCGGGTGGGTCTTGATGTCCTTGGCGTAGAGGCGTAGAGGAAGCCCGGCTCGAGCGTGGTCCCCTTGATGCCCGCGCCGTCGTCCTCGAGCTTGGCGCGGAAGACGCCCTGGTAGGTGATCACGTTGGCGTTGAGGAACGTGCCCTGCCAGTCGTCGGGGAAGTGGCGGCTGCTCAGGATGGTGGTGCCGGGGCAGGGGCGGGACGGACGGTTCCAGAACTGGAAGTAGCCGCCGTGCGCGCCGCTGTCGAGGTGGCCGGTGAAGCCCGGCCCGAAGTAGTTCGCGTTGCCGGTGGCGTCGGTGATCAGGTCGTTGCCCCAGTAGTCGAAGACGCGGCCGTGCGGATTGGCGAAGCCGTAGGGCGCGTGGCGGTAGAGCTTCCCGGTCTGCGGCTCGAAGCGGTAGATCGCGCCGTTGGTGTTGCGCATCACGCCTCGGTCGGTCTCGACCTGCGAGCGGTGGAAGACGCCGTCGGAGAGGTAGATGGCGCCTCCCGGCTCGTAGCAGATCGAGTTGGTCTCGTGGTGCGAGTCGGCGGCGTCCATGCCGGTGAGCAGGCGCTCCTTCCAGTCGGCCTTGCCGTCGCCGTCGGTGTCGCGGACGTACCAGATGTCGGGCGACTGGATGAGGATGACTCCGTCCTTGTAGAACTGGAAGCCGGTGGGGCAGTTGAGTCCGTCGAGGAAGACGGACGACTTCACGACCTTGCCGGTGGCGGGGTCGAGGTCGAGGACCAGGAGCTTGTCGAAGACCTTCGTCTTGGGGTTGGTCTCGGGGTAGTTGGGCCAGCAGGCGATCCAGAGGCGTCCCTTGTTGTCGAAGTTCATCTGCACCGGATTGATGAGGTCGGGGACGGTCTTCTCGTCGGCGATGAACTCGATCTTGGTGCCTTCGGGCGAGCCGAGGTGCTGCAGGGTCTCCGGCCCGGCCATGTAGGGGACGGGTTCCTTGCGGTTCGGGGGCACGGTGACGTCGGCGAGCAGGTTGTCGTCGCTCACCTGGAAGGCCTTGCCCTGGGCGGCCGCCCAGATCGCCCTGTCGCGGTTGGCGGTCTTGATGTCGCGGTTGGCGAGCTCACGGCCGATGACGGTCGCGTTGTCGACGCCCTCGTACTTGATGCGCGAGCGCTGGCCGTAGATGTTGAACTGGTCGACGGTGCGGTAGCGGTGGTGCCATTCGGTCGACTTGTCGTTGACGGCCGCGCGGACGGACTCCTTGGCGGCCGGGGCGGGCTTGCCGAAGACGGCCTGGAACTGCACGGGCGCGAGGGCCTTGTCGCCCTCGGCGTTCACGTGGATGCCGTTGACGGTGAGGCGGACGGAGGACTTGGCGAAGAGCCGCTGGGAGGGGCCGAAGAGGTCCACGAACTGGACGCCGGCGGCCTTGGCCACCTCGGCCATGGCCTTCACGTAGGGCGCGAGGTTCGCGTTGTTGCGCTCGGCGACCTTGGGGTCGAAGAAACGCGACTTCATGTCCTCGTTGGCGATGGGGGAGAGGAGCACGATGCGGGGCTTGCCCTGGCCGTAGTCGGCCTCGGCGTGCTTCTTCAGCCAGGCGGCGAGGTTGGTCCGGAAGGCGTCCAGGCCCTCGGCTCCCTTGAAGGACTCGTTGAAGCCCCAGTAGGCGAGGATGACGTTCGCGTGGAAGTGCGCGCCGGCATGGTAGGTGACGTCGGTCTTGCCGACCTTGGTGGTCACCTGGCCGGGCTTCATGTCCAGGAAGTATTCGAGGGGCGGCACCTCGTCGGAGCGGTGCGCGTTCACGCCCAGCTCGTCGCCCGAGAAGCCGAGGTTGCGGACGACCAGCTGATGTTCCGGGTGCGCCTGGTGGATCAGGGCCTCGAAGTGGCCATGGTGCTGCTGACGGTCGGCGAGGCCGCCGCCGACGAAGGCGATGTGGTCGCCTTTCTGCAGCTGCAGGGTCTGGGCCGGAAGGACCGCAGCTACGGTCAGTGCCAGCAGGGTGGAGAACGTTTTGCGCATGGGTTTGTTGTCAGGGTAAAGAGGGCGGACCATGCTCGCGGCATGGTCGACTGGGGTGGCCTTCTTCCTGTGCGTTTTTGCCCCCTCTGCCAAGGGGATTGTTGCTGGCCGCATGAAGGATGGGGCGCGGTGACATGCTCACAGGGGGCAAGTGGGCACGGTGACACGGGGGCATGGGGAGAACCTCTCCCTCCGGCCAACTGGCCAACCGTTCAACGGTTAAACTGATCCTCGTCCCTCCCGCTCACTTCCCGAGCGCGCCGAGCACGGCCTTGGCCACGGTCTGACCGAGGGCCTCGGAGCCGGCGGCGTTGAAATGCACGTCGGCCTTGTTCTGGTGCTGGGCGAGGGTGGGGGTGATGAAGGCGTTGAGGTCGTTGATCGCCACGCCGTTCTCCTCCATGACCTTGCGGGCGATGCCGTTGTAGATGGCGACGTCGCCGAAGGTGCGCTGGGGGGTGAGCTTGCCCTCGGGCACGGGCGTGGTGGTGGCGAAGACGACCTTCGCGCCGGTCTTCTTCAGGGCCGCGACGATGGTGCGGAGGTTCGCCTCGTAGTCGGCCGGCTCCACCTGGCGCTTGCCGTCGTCCATGTGCCGGAGGTCGTGCAGGCCGAAGTTGAAATGGATCACGTCCCACTTCGAGTCGCCGAGCCACTTCGCGAGGTTCGCGGTGCCGTTCTTGGTCGGGCCGCCGTTCGTCGGGATGCGGTGCACGTTCGCCTTGCCCTCGAGGGCCTTGCGCACGGGCAGGGTGTAGCCGATCGAGATCGAGTCGCCGATGAGAAGCACGCGGGGCAGTCCGGCGACGTCCTTGACCGGATCCATCGCCGGGTTGGCCTTCTGGGCCGACCGCTTCACGGCGGTGGTCTTGGTTTCCTTCTTGGCGGGAGGAGTCTTCGTCTCGGCGCCGAGCGGCGCGGCGAGGACGGCGACGAACAGGAGGACGAGCGCGTGCGGGGTCATGCCCCTCTTATGGGGCGGATCGCCGCGCTCCGCAAGCGGACAAGGCCGCGCTCACTTCAGCGGCGCGCCGCTGATGTCGATCTCGGGCTTGGTGGTCCAGCGGGCCTTGAAGCCCGGTTTCTCAATGTGCGTCCGGAAGATCACCGTGTTGTCCAGCCCGAGGTCCTTGGACCAGATCCACTTCGCGCCCTTGAAGTCCGCCTGGTAGAAGGGCTCCTTGGGCCCGACCTCCTCCTCGGTGAAGACCGAGGCGGCCGACCAGGAGCGGTCGTCGAAGTCCTTGGCGAACCAGTTGGCGGGGATGGGGTCGTGCTCGACCTTGGGATTGGCCTTGTCGCCCTTGAGCGGCCCGCGCGAGAAGCTGCGCGCCTTCCAGGTGGCGTCGGTCACGGTGCCGTCGGAGAACTTCAGGATGAAGCCGCCGTCGCCGATGTTGTCGCCGTATTCCATGCCGGTCACGGCGTTGGCGTTGTCCTTGGCCATCACCGCGATGGTCATCGGGTATTCGGGCAGCACGTCGACGCTCACCACGTTGTGCGGGAGGAAGTCGATCGGGTCGGTCGCCACGAGCTTGCCGTTGATGTAGAGGATGAACCAGTGGTCGGCGTAGACGTTGAGCTTCACGGTGTCGTCCATCGAGGGCTTCACCAGCCCCGCGCCGGGGCCCGACTTGCCCTTGCCGCCGCCTTTCTTCCCGCCTTTGCCGCCCTTGCCTTCGCCAGGCGGGGGCGCCGCCTGCTCGCCGGCGTCCTCATCCGATGCGGGCTCCTCGGCGGACTCCTTGCCGCCTTCGCCGCCCTTCTTGCCGCCCTTCTTGTCTCCCTTGCCCCCCTTGCCGCCCGGGCCTCGGTTGCGTCCGGTGTAGGTCACGGTCGCCTTGGTGCCGTCGGGGTTCTCGTAGTTGAAGGTCCAGCTGCCGTCGGTGTTGGGGAAGTATTTCACGGCCGCGGGGCGTCCGTTCAGGGTGTAGGTCAGCGCGTGGTTGCGGCCGGCCGCGTCGACGGTGAAGGACTTGATGAGCGCGCCGGGGACCGCCTTCTCCTGGAAGTAGTCGTCGGCCTGGCGCACCTTGCGCGCGGAGGGCTGCGGGTCCACCTGGCCCTCGATCTCCTTCACTTCGCCGTGGAAGCCGCCGTTGATGTAGGGGTACTTCTTCGAGGCGTGGTAGTGGTAGCCGAGCGCCTTGGTCTCGTGGCCGTTGAAGGCGTCGAGCCCCGAGGGCGCCGAGCCGTCGGGCTCGGTCAGTCCGTAGTTGGCGTAGCCGTCCAGCGCCATCGCGAGGGGCTGGCCCTTGCCGACCTGCTTCTCGAGGTGCAGCGGCGCGACGTGGTAGGGGTAGTCGTCGGCGCGTCCGCAGTGGCCGCCGACGTCGTCGAGTTCGCCCACCGCCAGGGCGTCGTCGCCGCGGTTGTTGAGCGCGTTGAAGATGGGCACGCCGTTCGCGGCGAGCGCGATCGCCCCGCGGAGGAAGTGGTTCTTCGCGGACATGGGCTCCTTGGCCGGCACGGGCTTCAGCGGGATGCGCCAGGCGGATTCGCCCACGTAGCTCTGGGGCATCGGCACCTGCTGCTGCCAGGACTTGATGCCGGTCATCATCGGATGGTCGGGCAGGCCGGTCGCCTCGACGTAGAGGAAGTCGGCGTCCCAGCGGACCTTGACGTTCTTGGGGAAGGCCTGGAAGGGCTGGGCGAAGGCCGGGGCCGAGCCGGGCGTCGCGGCGAGCCAGGCGGCGGTCATCGCCAGCTTGGGCGCGACGGGCGCGGGCGAGGGGGCCTCGGTGCGCCAGCGCGCGTCGGGCGCAGGGCTGTGGGCCGCGAGGGGCGCGGCGGCGAGCAGGAGGAGGGGGCGCAGGCGGGATCTTCGCAGGAAGAACCCCGACCGGACGGATAAGTTCTGAAATCAGCCGCGCGTCTTCAGCAGCGACTCGATTTCCGCCACGGTGCGTGCATCGAGCGTGAGGCCTCCGCCGCCCACGGTGCCCGCGAGCTGACCGGGCCGGCGCGCGCCGACGATGGCCGAGGTCACGGCCGGCTGACGCAGGACCCAGGCGATCGCCAGTTCGGCCGCGCTTGTCCCGAGGCCGGCCGCGATGCGCGCAAGACCCTCGTTCAGGGCGATGTTCTTCGACAGCAGGGGCTCGTTGAACTGGGGGTCGGCGCGCCGATGGTCGTCGGCCGGCAGGGCGGCCGCCCACGCGCGGGTGACCTTGCCCGTGAGCAGGCCTTTCTGCATCGGGCTGTAGGCGATGACGCCGATGCCGTTGGCCTCGCAGTAGGGCATGAGCTCCTGCTCGAAGCCGCGGGCGAGCATGCTGTAGGGCGGCTGCAGGAAGTCGACGGGCCGGATCGGCTGGATGCGCCGGAGCTGGGCGACGCTGAAGTTGCTCACGCCGGCGTGCCTCACCTTGCCGGCCTTCACGAGGTCGGCGACCGACGTCCAGCCCTCCTCGATGTCCTCGTCGGGCTGCGGCCAGTGGATCTGGTACAGGTCGATGACGTCCACGCCGAGCCGCCGAAGGCTGTCGTCGATCTCCTTCATCACGCTCGCGCGCTTGAGGCGCGGCACGACGGTGCCGTCGGGCTCCCAGCAGCGCTCGCACTTGGTCGAGATGATCGGCCGGCGGCCCTTCAGCTCGCGCAGGGCGCGGCCGAGGACCTCCTCGCAGTGGCCGAGTCCGTAGACGGCGGCGGTGTCGATCCAGTTCACGCCGAGGTCGACGGCCTCATGGATGGTGCGCACGGAGAGCGCGTCGTCCTGCGGGCCCCAGCCGAACTTCCAGTCCGGTCCGCCGATGGCCCAGGTGCCGAGTCCGACGGTGGTGAGGTGCAGGTCGGTGCGTCCGAGTTTGCGCGTCTTCATGTCGCCGTGATTTCAGAAGCCGACCGGCATTTGTCCATCCTGCACGAACACCTGCGAACGGCAGTCATGACAACCGCCGCCCTACTAACCCTAGCCCTATCCCCAGCCCTAGCCCTAACCCTATCCCTTTCCCCCGTGCCCCCGTGTTACCATGCCCACTTGCCCCCTGTGAGCGTGCCCCCATGCCCCGTGTCACCGTGCCCACTTGCCCCCTGTGAGCGCGCTCCGCGCGCTCACTTCTTCTTCGCGGTCGTCCCCATGCGCAGGGGCCAGTCGGGGTGCTCGGTGCGCGAGGCGGCGAAGATGCTTTCGGCCTTGGCGACCAGGTCGGGGCGCTGCTTGGCGAGGTCGGTGCTCTCTCCCGCATCCTTGGCGAGGTCGTAGATCTCGATCGCGCGCGCGGGACCGTTGCGGACGGCCTTCCATTCGCCCCAGCGCGCGGCCTGGAGGGAGGCGCCCTCGTGCAGCTCCCAGTAGAAGGAGTCGCGTCCCGGCGCGGGGCCGCCCTGCAGGAAGCCCGCGAGCGAGAGCCCGTCGGGCCGGAAGCCCTCGGGCAGCTTCGCGCCGGCGAGTTCCGCCGCGGTCGGCAGGAAGTCCCAGAAGGCCCAGGGCTCGTGGCTCACGCGTCCCGCGGGCACCTTGCCGGGCCAGCGCGCGATGGACGCCTGCCGCAGTCCGCCCTCGTAGAGTTCGCGCTTGTAGCCGCGCAGCCCGTTCGAGGCCTGGTCGAAGAGCTTCCCGAACTCGGAGCCGGGCGCGAAGGACGAGCCGTTGTCGCCGGAGGTCATGACCAGCGTGCGCGAGTCGAGGCCGAGCTCGCGCAGCAGCGCGAGCACGCGCCCGATGTCGGCGTCGAGGCGCGTGACCTGCGCGGCGTAGGCCTTCTGCTGGTCGGTCCAGGGTCGCGCGGCGTATTCGCCGAAGGAGTCGATCTCATGCCGGCCGTGGGGCAGGGTGATGGCGTAGAAGAGGAAGAACGGCCGGTCCTTGTTCTCGCGGATGAAGCGCTCGGCCTCCTTCTGGATGAGGTCCTGCGCGTAGGTGGCGCCCACCTTCTTGCCGTCGTTGCCCGGAAGCGCGATGCGCCGGTCCTGGTCGTAGAGGTAGCCCGGGAAGTAGCTGTGCGCGTGCCGCTGGCAGTTGTACCCGTAGAAGCGCTCGAAGCCCTTCTTCAGCGGGCTGCCGGTCGTTTCGAACATCCCCATGCCCCACTTGCCGAAGCAGCCGGTGGCGTAGCCGGCGGACCTGAGGACCTGCGCGACGGTCACGGTCTCCGCGGGGAGCGGCTTCTGGCCTTCGGGCTGGACCTCGCGGTTGGCGCGGATGGGCGAATGTCCCGAATGGAGTCCGGTCATCAGCGACGTCCGGCTCGGCGCGCACACGGTGGTGCCGCAGTAGGCCTGCGTGAAGCGCGTGCCCTCGGCCGCCATGCGGTCCAGGTTCGGCGTGCGGATGATCTTCTGCCCGTAGGCGCCGATGTCGCCCTGCGCGAGGTCGTCGCTCAGGATGTAGACGATGTTCGGACGGTCGGCCGCCGCGAAGGCGAGTCCGGCGAAAAGCAGCGGGAGGAGGGGGCGCATTTTGAAGAATAGGGACAGGGGCAGGACGGATATGTCAGATGAAGGATGGTTGAAGGTGGACAAGCATCGGTGTTCGTTGTGTCATCCCACATCTCCTTCCAGATCTGTGCAACAGAACATTCCACACTGGATGGATACAAAATTGGCAGACAACGAAATACCGGATCCATGATATGACATGCCATGTCACCCAATGAACCTGTTCCGAAAGCCCACCATCCACGCCAGTTGAATGGCAGGTATGCAGGATTGTAGTCAATCATTTTAGCAGGACCAATCCAGAGATCCCAATTCAATTCCTTTGGAATGTCAAACTTTCCAGATGGTGTTGGAATGCCCTGTGGCCATACTGGTCTGTTGGTCCAGCATTGCACTTCAGTGACCTCGCCAATCAATCCAGATGCAACCAATTCTTGTGTTCTTCTCACACCATTTCCCGATCCTCCTTGGTTACCCATTTGCGTAATCACTTTGTATTTTTTAGCAGCTTCGGTCAACACACGCGCTTCATAGATGTCGTGTGTAAGCGGCTTCTGCGTATAAACGTGTTTTCCCAATTGCATGGCTGCAATAGTAGCCACCGCATGTGTATTGTCTGGCGTTGAAATCGAACAAGCATCGATGTTGTTCTTTTCTTTTTCCAACATCTCCCTGAAATCATGGTAGTAATTCGCTTTGGGGAAAGATTGGCGTGATTTTGCTGCAGCACGATCATCTACATCAACCAATGCAACGATGTCAACATTTGGACTCTTTGCAAATTCAGCAAGATCGCTCTGCCCCTTACCGCCAGCTCCGATTCCGGCAATTCTCAACTTGTCGCTTGGTGCAACATATCCTTTGCCAATAACGTGACGGGGAACAATGGTAAATGCTGCCATTCCCATTGCTCCGTTTTTAATGAATTTTCTTCTTTGATAATTTTTATTTGACATAACAATCGTTTTTTAAATATGAATTATTCGTACTTAACGCATTCTTTGTTTTCTTTTTCAGTGTATGCAACACCATATTGTTTCAATACATCATCCGGCACACCATTCCATTGATTGGGCTGATTTCCCTTGTAACCAATATCTTCCACGCCTATTTTGGAAGTATAAAATCCAGTTGCTGTCAGATTTCTCATCAAATTGAAAAATGCCACTCCTTGTGCAACTTCCGGAGCCGCCTTTTGAGGATAAGCAATCTCATCTACAATCTCAATCCGCGATGCATCATCTAAATCCACAAAAGCTTTACCCTTCTTCTTGTATGCATGCAAATCCAACCACCTCAAGCCACCTCTCATGGGCGTTTGATGCTGTGGCATGTCCTTTACAATGAATTCGATGAAATCTGGAACCTTCGCATCCGTTGCGCTTCCACTGACTTCATCTTTTGGAATAATGATGTCGGCGAGCACTGCAATGGTTGACATTTCATGCTTATTGAAAAATGTTTCAGCAGTCACTTTCTCGTAACGCTCGAGCTCTTCAGGCTGACGATCAAGTGTAAATCCATCTGCAAGCGATTTGTTGGCAGCATTTTTTTTATCACCTGGTTTGCATGCATCCAGCAAAACAGCACCACTGATGGTTCCTACTGCAAGGGCTTTGAGTGATTTTCTCCTATCCATTTGAATGAGTTGTGGGTTGTGAGTTTTGAGTTTTTGGTTTTGTTGACGGTTGACGGTTGACCGTTAACTGTTAACTGTCAACTGTTAACTGTTAACTGATTAAATGTTCTGTTTTTTAAGTTGGTCTACAATATATTCCGACGCTCTCATGGAAAGCGCAAGGATGGTCCAGGTGATATTCTTATCAGCCTGCGACACAAATGCACCTCCATCCACCACAAACAAATTCTTACAGTCATGCGCCTGGTTGTATTTGTTGAGTGCAGAACGTTTTGCGTCATTGCCCATGCGGACTGTCCCTGCTTCATGAATAATCTTACCGGGGGCTTCCAATCCATAATTGTTCTCAGCTCCATCATCTCCCCATGTAATCACTGCACCCATTGAATGCATGATCTCTTTGAATGTTTCTTTCATGTGCTTGGCCTGTTTCACCTCATAATCAGTGTACTTCACATTGAAACGCAAAACAGGTATGCCGTATTTGTCAACCACATTGGGATCAATTTCACAATAGTTGGATTCCAACGCGATGGATTCTCCTCTTCCCGCCATGCCGACACCTGCACCATAGAAATAACGATAGTCCTCTTTCAATGAAGCTCCATCTCCACCGGCCTCTTTTTGTTTTCCGTTGACAGGATATTTGCCGTTCATTCCTTCCATACCGAATCCAAATCCATAAGCAGGCTGACTCATGCCGCCCCAATATTCAATATGATACCCTCT
>JBJTIX010000148.1:0-11734 GCA_046095205.1 Opitutia bacterium | reverse complement strand
GGTGCCTCGTAAAGTCTTGCCCGATTTGTCGCCCCCGCCCGCGCCGATGTTGCGGGTTTTGTTGCCGCGCGCGCCGTCCGGCCCGGCCCCCACGGCGTGGAGCGAATGGTCGTGGTCCTGGCCGCCGAAACCGGTGAGGAAAGTCTCCTGCTTGTCGACCGCGGCGTCGAACTTGCCGTCGCGGTTCACGTCGGTGAACTTCGTGATGGTCGGGGCGTGGGAGACGTAGACGACGTTGTCGATGACGGCGATGCCGAGCGGCGAGGTCCAGCCGGCGTCCTGCACGAAGGTCTGGACGGAGTCGGCGCGGCCGGCGCCCTTGGTGTCGCTGAGGACGATCACGCGGTCGCCCTCGGGGCGGCGCTTGCCGCCCTTGTTGTACACGCGGTAATTGACGCCCTCGTTGACCCAGAGGCGGCCCTGGGCGTCGAAGTCGATGTTGGTGGGGTTCGCAAGCATCGGCGAACGGGCCCACAGCGTGACCTCGAGGCCCTCGGGGACCTTGAAGAGGTTCATGCTCAGGGAGCCCCCATCGGAAGGCTTGTAGGGATCGGGGGCGGCGCCGAGGGCGGCGGCGAGAAGCAACGGGAATAGACGGGGCATGGTCGGGAGAAAATTAATACACCCCCGGAGGAGGCAAGTTCCAGCCTAACTTTGGCGGCCGGGGCTCAGGCCCACCAGCGGCGGAGCACGTCGAAATCTCGGCGGGTGGCCTCGACGGCCTCCCGGACGTGGGCCTCGTCCTTGACGGACCCCTTGAGGTACTCGACATGCAGGCAGACGGGGCCCTGGAAGCCGGCGGCCCGGAGGCGAGCGACCGACTCGGGGGCCACCTGCCCCTCGCCGAGCGGGCAACCCTCGGCCGCCCTGCCCTGCCACTTGAAATCCTTGAAGTAGGCCATGCCGATGCGCTCGGCGGCCAGACGCAGCTCATTGGGCCACGAAAGCCCTCCCTCCACCGTCACGTGGAAAAGGTCGAACGCCCAGGCGAGATCGGTCGCAGGATGCTCGCGCATCAGCGATGCCATGTCCCAGATGCCCGCGCCGACGTACTTGGCGCCGGAGTGATTCTGGTAGCAGGGCTGGATGCCGATCTCGCGCGAGAGCGCGACGAGCTCGGCCAGACGCGGACGGATGTCGGCAAGCTGCTGCCACGGCGAGCGGTCCGGCTCGTAGGCGTACCAGCGCATCCGGAAACGCGGAATGCCGAGCGCGCGGGCGGTGCGCAGCACCTGCTCGGTGCGGGTGGCCTTGTCCACGGAGTTGATGTCCGTGGTGAGCATGGTGACCGAGAGACCGCGGGCCTTGAGGGCCTCGACGAGGCGCGGCAGGCCGTCCTCGACGGCCTCGGGCTCGACGTGGCCGCCCTTGCGGACCGGCGCCTCGACGCCCGCGAAGCCGAGTTCGGCCACGTGGTCGGCGACGCGGCCGAACGGCAGCCCGACGAGATGCTTCGTGAACACGCTGAACTGCGGCGCGACGGGCTTCGGCGCGGCCGAGAGGAGGGGCGACAGCACGGCTCCGCCGGCGAGCCCGGCGGCGTTGCGAAGCAGGGCGCGACGGGTCAGCATCGGGTCACTTACGGACGATGCGCTTCACCTGGCCGGCGAGGCTGGCCACGAGCACGTCGCCGTTGGAAGGATCGTGTCCGAAGCCGGCCACGGTGATGTCCTTGGCGATCTGCTCGGACTCCCAGGCGGAGCCCTTCTTGCGCAGGGCGAAGATGCGGCCGGAGGCGAAGTCGCCTAAGACGTAGGCGCCTTCGAGCCCGGGCACGCGCTGTCCGCGGCAGACGACGCCGCCGGTGACGGAGTTGCCGAGCTTGCGGTCATACTCGTGGATCGGCGCCTGGAACTTCGAGGCGGCGTGGTCGCCCTTGCCGGGCATGGCCGTCTTGCCGCCGGCGTCCTTCTTGTTGAACACGTGGTCGCCCTCGAGGACGGACCAGCCGTAATCGCCTCCGGGGACCAGGATGTTGATCTCCTCGTAGAGGTTCTGGCCGACGTCGCCGGTGTAGCAGGTGCCGGTCTTGGGGTCGAAGGAGAACCTCCAGGCGTTGCGGAGGCCGGTGGCCCAGATTTCGGTGCGGAGCTTGGAGGGGTCTACGGGCAGCCCACGGTGGACCTTGGCCCCGACGAAGGGGTTGTCGGCGGGCACCAGATAGGCGGCCTCCCCGGAGGGCAGCTTGCCGACCGACTCATGGGGGGTGGGGGCCAGGTTGCCCTGCTTACGGTCGACATCGATGCGGAAGACGGCGGCCAGGAATCGGTCGGTGATCTGCCGGCCCGAATCGAAGGGGTCGCCCCCTCCCCCGCCGTCGCCTGCGGAGATGTAGAGGTAGCCGTCGGGACCGAAATGGACGTCGCCCCCGTTGTGGTTACCGGCCGGGTCCTGCTGGCTGATCAGCACCTGCTCGCTGGCCTGGTCGACCTCGATTTTGGAGACATCGGAGAGATTGAACCGGGAGACGCGCTGATGAAGCTTACCATCAACCTTAAGACTGTAATAGACAAAGATTTGTGAAGTTTCCTTGTAGCGCGGATGCAGGGCGACGCCCAGGAAACCTGACTCACCCTGCACCTCCAGCTTACCATCCCGGGGCTGGGTGATGTCGAAGACCTTTCTCTTTGTCACGGAGGCACCTCCGACTCCTTCGACCACCTGAAGCGTTCCGTTCTTCTCGACCACCAGGAGGCGGTCCTTGGAACCGGGCACCGGGCTGATCGCGACGGGCTGGTTGAAGACCATCTTGGGGAAGGCCGGCTCGAGCGCGACCTCTCCGAAGGCGGAGGCGGCGCTAAGGACGGCGAGGAGGGGCAGGAAGTGCTGGCTCATGTTCGTGAGGGGCGGCGGGGAGACGGGAGCCACACTACTGTCCGGGAAAACTTTTTTTGCAAGCCCGACGCCCCGGATCGGGAAGTTGATGCCACCCTTATTTTTCGCTGGTTTTAAGCTCGGGCATCCTTACAACAAGGGACGCATCACTGCACAACCCAACACCAACATGTCCAAAGCCCTCACCAAGTCCCAGATCGCCGGAGCCATCGCCGAGAAGGCCGAAATCTCCAAGAAGCAGGCCACCGCGATCCTCCAGATCATCGCCGAGCTCGCCTACAAGAACGCGAAGAACTCCTTCACGCTCCCCGGCCTCGGCAAGCTCGTCCTCGTCCACCGCAAGGCCCGCCTCGGCCGCAATCCCGCCACCGGCGAGACCATCCAGATCAAGGCCAAGCGCGTCGTGAAGTTCCGCGTGGCCAAGGCCGCGAAGGACGCGATCCTCAAGTAATTCTCTCCTGAGTTCGCAACGAGGGCGTCCCCACGGGGACGCCCTCTTCGTTTTTACGGCCCGGCGCACGGCGGTTTGGCTTGCGGGCATCGCGTGCGCGGAGATGCTTGAAACGCGGGCCCGGGTGGCGAAATGGCAGCCGCAGCTGACTCAAAATCAGCCGTCCTCAAAGACATGAAGGTTCGAGTCCTTTCCCGGGCACCGCGCGATTCAGCGAAGGGCGTAGGCAAGCAGGAGCGCGAGCGTCGCCAGGACCGGCGCGCAACCGCGTGAAGACACCTTCTCGCGCCAGGACATGCCCGAGCCGGGCGCGCCCACCGTGACATGCGTGCCGTCCTTGCCGACGTTCACCGTGGCGCCGGGTCGTCCGGCCGAGACCGAGACGCCGGTCTTCGAGACGTTGATGCGCAGGAGCCTGCCCAGGGGAATGATGCGTCGGAACCTGAAGCCCATGGAGACATCCTGCCCGGCCTGCGGGAAAAATCCAGCGCGGGGCGCGACCCCTTATGACACAGGCAGCCCGGAACGGAGGCTTGCCTTCCGGCCCCGGACCGTCAGGGTGTCGGCAGTTCATTCGCAGAACATCACGAGCAGCGCGTCACAAAACCACGACGCTGCACCAACCGAGCCCGCAAGGGACACGGTGGTATCCGAAGCCGCAAGGCGACGGGATGAGGGCCTCCCAGGCCAAACATTGAATACCGGCGAACCCGGTCGTGATGAGAAGCGAGTCACCTTCCCAACACGACCATGATCAACGCCACCGAAAACACCGAAGCCCGCCGCTCCCTCCGGATCGACGAGACCAACCGCCTGCACCACCTCTGGAACAACAACGGGACGTGGTGGGTGCACTACACCGAACACCTGCCCGACTTCACGAAGAGGCGCGTCCGCCGCTCCCTCGGGACACGCGACCAGGAGGAGGCCGTCCGCCGCAGGGACGCCCTGCTCTCCCGCGGCTGAACGGGGCGGCCCGCCTCAGAAACGGGCGCCCACCCTGGCGCCCACGCCCCAGATGGGCCGCACCTCGAAGGACGACATCGTGTCTCCGTCGTGGTGGAAGCTGTGCCGGGCGAAGGGCACGTACTCCGCCTGCGCCCGCACGAACCAGGTGCCGGACCGTTCAAGGAACTGCGTGACGCCGAAGCGCAGCGGAACCTCGCCGACGCTCACGTCGCGGTCGCCGTAGGCGCCGTCCGAAAGCCGGAACATCAGCGTCTCGTAGGCGACGGAGAAGTCGACCGTGGTGGCGCGGTCAGCGGTGTAGCCGCGGAAGATGATCCCGTTCTGCAGGCCGGTGGCGCGGATCTCCACCTCGCCGTAGGCGCAGGGCCGCCAGACGGCCTTCAGGTAGGGCACCGGCAGCATCGCGAGCTCGAACCGGTCCTGGACGATGACACCGAGCGCGACGTCGGTCTCGGCGTCGGGCGACCAACGCCAGGCGCCGCCCAGGCCCCAGCGGAAGCCGTCGCCGAAAGAGACCCCGTCCTCGCGCGCCGACTCGAGGCCGAAGATGAGCTGGAAGGAGCCGAACTGCCGGAGCCCGGTCAGGATGAGGTCCTCGGTGTCGCGGTAAGAGCTGTCGGTTCCCGCCAGGGCGCCGCCGAACCGGTTGCCGTAAGAATAATATTCCAGGTCGAGCGCGAAGTCATCCGTGCGGTAGATCGCCTCGAAGCCCGTGCGGCTCCTCCCGAACGTGCCGGCACTGGCGTTGCCGGAGACGGCATCGTCGCCGCGGCGCTGCCAGTCGGCCATGACGAGCCAGGGCTTGGAGGCGGGCTCAGCGGCGGCCAGCGATGAACAAAGACACGCAAGTTGCACAACTTTGCTCATGGGGGCTTCTGGTATGAAAAGATGAATGCACCATAATACTTCGGGATTCAAGCATGATGAGCCCCGTGACGATTAATTGGCACACGTAATGCTACGTTTTGGTCATGCTGCTTATTTCTGCAACGCCGCCTACGGCCGGCGACAACGCCTGGGTGCTCGTGAGCTCCGCGCTCGTGCTCATGATGTGCATCCCCGGACTGTTCCTCTTCTACGGAGGGCTGGTGCGGACGAAGAACGTGCTTTCCGTCGCGGCCCAGTGCCTGGCCCTCACCGCGCTGGGTCTGCTGCTCTGGTGGGCCGTGGGTTACTCCTTCGTCTTCGGCAAGGGGTTCTCCGGCTCCTGGATCGGCCACCTCTTCGGCGGCGGCGAGCATCTCTTCATGTACGGCATCGGCGCCGAGGCCAGCGCCTACGAAGGCCGCATCTCCGCGGGCACCTTCGCGCTTTTCCAGGCGATGTTCGCGGCCATCACCCCTGCGCTCATCATCGGAGCCGTCGCCGAGCGCATGAAGTTCTCGGCCGTGCTCCTGTTCTCGGCGCTCTGGACCCTGGTCGTCTACTATCCCGTCGCCCACGCCGTGTGGGGCGCCACCGGAGATTTCGCCGGCCTGGCCAATCCGACGTCCGCCTTCAAGGCCGCGGACTTCGCGGGCGGCATCGTGGTGCACATGACCTCCGGGTGGTCGGCCCTCGTCCTATGCATGGTGGTAGGCCCTCGGATGGGCTTCGGGCGGCACGCCATGCCGCCCCACAGCATGGTGCTCTGCGTGCTCGGAACCGGCCTGCTTTGGGCCGGGTGGTACGGCTTCAACGCCGGATCCGCCCTGGCCGCGGACGGCGTCGCCGTGCAGGCCTTCATGACCACCACCCTCGGCGCCTCGGCCGCGACGCTCGTCTGGGCGGCGGTGGAGCGGCTGCACCGGGGCAAGTGCTCCGTGCTCGGCCTCTGTTCCGGCGCCATCGCCGGACTGGCCACGGTCACCAATGCGGCGGGCTTCGTCTCCGCCGGGTCCGCCGTGCTCATCGGATGCCTGGCGGGCGCCCTCTCCTACTGCGCATGTTCGATCCTCAAGCCGCGTCTGGGATATGACGACGCGCTGGACACCTTCGGAGTCCACGGCGTGGGCGGCACGATCGGCGCGCTCGCCACGGCCCTGCTCATGGACGCGACGGTCAACCCGGCCGGAGGTGCCCTGGTTTCGAAGGGCCTGCTCGGAGGTCAGCTCGCCGCCATGGCTGGCTGCGTGATTCTTTCCTGCGCCGCGACGTGGGTTCTGGCCAAGATTGTCGCCGCGACCGTCGGACTGCGCCCCTCGGAGGAGGAGGAATCCCAGGGACTGGACATCGCGGATCACGGCGAAGAGGGCTATAATCACTCGTAAAGCCGTCCCGGAGACCCCGGGCTTGTCCGAAATCGAGCAGGCCCGACGGGCCGGTGGACGCTTTTTGGTCACTTTAGGTGCCCCTTGCCCCTCCGGAAAGATTGGCACGAGGGGTGCGATAGGGGGGATGCCATGAAATCACTGCTCCGCATCCTCACCATCCTCGCCCTGGCGGCAGTCCCCTGCCTCTCCTGGGGTCAGGCCGCAGCCGCCGCGGCACCGGCGGAACCCGCCAAACCCGCGCCGGCAGCTGCCTCGATTGAACAGAGGGTCGGAGACCTCGAGGCCTACGTCAACAACGTCGGGCCGAAGGCCGGAGACGACAAGGTGGCCGCCGGTCCGATCGCCGCGTCCCCCGGACCCGGACACAACGCCTTCATCATGGTGTGCGCCGCACTGGTGCTCTTCATGACCCTCCCCGGCCTGTTCCTCTTCTACGGAGGCCTGGTCCGCTCCAATAACGTGCTCTCGGTCGTGGCGCAGTGCTTCGGGCTCGCGGGCCGGGTCGCCATCCTCTGGTGGGCCTTCGGATACTCCCTCGTGTTCGGCTAGAGCTTCGACGGCACCGCCCTCGGCTCGGTCTTCGGCGGCAGCGAGTTCTTCTTCATGAACGGCGTCGGGGCGGGACCCAACGGGGACTACGCCTACTGGATCTCCCAGAACGTCTTCTCGATGTTCCAGCTCATGTTCGCGATCATCACCCCGGCCCTCATCGTCGGCGCCATCGCCGAACGCATGAAGTTCTCGGCGGTGATGCTCTTCATGACCGGCTGGATGTTCCTGGTCTACTTCCCGATGGCCCACCACATCTGGGGCATCACCGGTGAGATGAACGGCGTCTGGAACGCCAAGGCCTCGATCAAGGCGATCGACTTCGCCGGCGGCACGGTCGTCCACATGACCTCCGGCTGGTCGGCCCTCCTGCTCTGCATCATCCTCGGACCCCGCATCGGGTTCGGCAAGAGGCCCCTCACCCCCCACAGCATGGTGCTCTGCGCCATCGGCACGGGCATGCTCTGGGTCGGCTGGTACGGCTTCAACGCCGGCTCCGCCCTCGCCGCCGACGGCGTCGCCGCCCAGGCCTTCACCACCACCACCCTCGCCGCCGCGGTGGCCGCCTTCACCTGGGGCGCCCTCGAGTGGATCCTCCGCAAGCACGCCAGCATCCTGGGCCTCTGCTCGGGAGCCGTCGCCGGCCTGGTCGTGGTGACCCCGGCCGCTGGATTCGTCACCGCCAGCTCGGCGGTCCTGATCGGCGTGCTCGCCGGCGTGGTTCCCTTCATCGCGGTGGTCTACCTCAAGGCCAAGCTGAAGTACGACGACGCCCTCGACACCTTCGGCGTGCACGCCGTGGGCGGAACCCTGGGCGCCATCCTGACCGGCATCCTGGCGACCGCGGACGTCAACGGGAACCTCAACACGAACCTCAAGGACATCGTCGGCAAGACGCTCCTCACCGAGCAGCTGAAGGCGATTGGCATCACCCTGGTGCTGTCCCTCGTGGCGACCGCGATCCTGGCCTACGTGGTCAAGGCGGTCATCGGACTCCGTCCCTCGGAAGAGGACGAAGCCAAGGGCCTCGACATCACGGACCACGGCGAAGAGGGCTACAACTTCAACTCCTGAGCTAAGGGTCGTTAACACAAGGGGCTGCCTCCTCCGGGAGGCAGCCCCTCTCTTTTGCTTTAAGTATTGCGGTTTTTCGATGATTACAGCACAGTGACGGCATACCAACATGCTCAGACCCTCCGCCAACCTGAATCCGGACTTCTTGGGAACGGCCGCCGAACTGGCCTCCTACGTGGCCATGGAGCTCTACAAATTGGGCTTCTCCCAGCGGTTCTACCCCAATGAACGACTAGTCAGATATTACGCATGGGAGGATCTGCTGGACCGCCCGGCCCCGAGCAACGAGGGCGATCGCCGCCGAAAACTCTTCGACGGCAAGCAGGCCAAGCGCCTGCTGGCCGCCAGGATACTCTCGGAGCGCGGTTCGGGGGTGGACGCGATCCGGCACGAACTCAAATCGGCCGCCGCCCATAAGGACGGTCTGGACAGGCTGATCGATAACATCGCGTCGGTCGGCTCCCTCGAGGGGAGAGACGACGACCAGCCCATGCCGGACATGGATTCGCAAGGGTTAGCCTCGTACTCCCCGCGGCCGAGGAAAGCCAAATCCCTCGTCGAGCACATGGTCTCCGACGAATTCTCCCCGAGCTTCATGCCGCTGATGCACAACCGGAGTCTCGGCATGGGCTCCAAGCTGCGAAGAATATCCGAATCCAGCAGCCCCGGGATGCTCTTCCGCAAGACGGTGCTCGTGGAACTTGACCGCGATGACCTCAGCGATGAGGCACGTGCCCTCTACAAACAGCTCCTGGCGTTCCACCCGACGGATCCCAGCGAACCGCCGAAGCGCGAAAGATGGAGCAAGGTGCGCCTCGCGCCCTGGTGCGAAGTGCTTCTTCGCATCGATGAAAAGCAGAGGCCGGAGCAGGAAGAGGTGGAGTCGATTGTCAGCAATTTCCGTAAAGCGTTGGAGAACAGTTATATGCAGTAATAGTGTCAGCTATGACACTGATTGCTTCATAATAGTTACTGCGAGGGTGTTGACATTATAGGGGTGGGGTGGGATGATGACCGTCCTGATCATCCCATGAGCACTCCCAAAATCGAAATCGTGCCCCTCAAGCAGGGGTTCCTCCGCGCCGCGGCCAGCCCGGCCTACGCGCTCGTCCGCATCGTCGCCCCGTCCGCACCCGTCGACGCGGTGCAGCCCATCCGCCCGCCCCTCGACCTCGCGCTGGTCATCGACCGCTCCGGCTCGATGAGCGGCCGCCCGCTCGAAGCAGCCATCGAGGCCTCGGTGCGGATCATCAACGGCCTGAAGTCCGGCGACCGCATCTCGGTGGTGACCTTCGACGACTCGGTCGATGTGATCTCTCCCCTCGTCGAGCCGGGCAATCGCGATGAGCTCGTCCGCCGGGTCCGTGCCATCCAGAGCGGCGGCTCCACCGCCCTCTTTGACGGCTGGCGCGAAGGGGTGAACCGCCTCCTCCCCCACGTCGACAAGGGCCGCATCTCGCGGGTCATCCTACTCAGTGACGGACAGGCCAACCACGGCCTGACGGACCAGGACCAGATCTTCCAGCAGGTCGCCCGTGTCGCCGGCGAAGGCATCACGACCTCCACGGTCGGCCTCGGCCACGGCTTCAACGAGGCGCTGCTCTCGGGCATGGCCCACGCCGGCGAAGGCGCGGCCAACTTCGGCAAGACGGCCGACGACCTCGACGAGGCCTTCGAGGAGCAGTTCGCCATCCTCTCGAACACCTACCTGAGGCAGGTGCGCGTCTCGGTCACCGGCGGCAGCGACGTCAAGGCCCGCCTGGTGGGCGAGCGGCTCGAAGCCGGCTCCGGCTCCGTGCGCAACCTGGGCACGCTCGCGTGGGACTCCTCCCTGGTCGCGGTCATCGAGTTCACCGCCGGCATCGGGGCCAAGCCCGACGCCCTGGCCGCCATCAACTTCGACGCCCGCAACAAGGACGGCGAGGCGGTCGCCTTCGGACCCGTCATCGTCGCCATCCCCGAAGTGGACCTGGCCACTTACTCCCGTCTGCCGGAATCCAGCGACGTCAGGGCCGCGGTCAGCGAGGCGGTGCTCTCGGAACGCATCGAGGCCGCCGAGGCCATGGTGCGCGAGGGCCGGGATGTCGAGGCACGCAAGCTCCTGGAGGCCTTCCTCGCCGAACCCGGACTCTCGGACTACGCCCGCAACAAGCTCCAGTTCCTGCTGGAGCGGCTCCAGGATGACCGCGTCTACGCGATGAAGGAGATGCGCTACGGGCGTAACGCGATGGTACGCAAGCTCCGGGGCACGCACCTCGAGGACTTCTCCTCCACCCACAACGAAGCGCTCGAGGTGAACAAGCAGATCTACACCCGAAAGAAGAAGGCGGAAGGTCAGTCCTCCCGCCCGCCGAGCCCCGACAAGCAGCCCTGAACCGGGGGCCTTTGACCCAAGCCCGGCGGAAGCCTACTTCCGCCGGGCTTTTTGTTGCCCACCCCAGAAAAATGGGGAGTATGCGGGAGGTCCCCCATGCGCAGATTCGTCCGCATCGCCCTCTGGTGCTCCCTGGTGCTCGCCCTCGTGGCCGGAGGCGGCCTTCTCTGGGTCGAATCCGAACTTCGGCCCGACGCCCTTTCGCGCCGCATCCCCGGGCTGCTCAAGTCGGCCGGCATCGCCGGTGGCATCACCGCCGCCGAGGCGTCCATCGATGGCACCTTCCGCGCCGAGGGAATCGACCTGACGCTGCCCGACGGGCTGCGGATCAAGGCCGCGTCCATCAAGGGGGACGTCGCCGTCATCAGCGCGATCACCGGGACCTACGCCCTGGAGTCGCTCGAGGCCAAGGGGCTGGAGGTCGACCTGAGCTCACGCAAGACCCCGCCGGCCGGACCGCTGGGCGCGCCAGCCACGGCGAGCGCATCGACGCTGCCGAAGTTCGCCCTGGGGCCCTACTCGGCGTCGGGCAAGATCGTGCTCGCGGACGGCTACACGGTTCGCTTCGGCCTCAAGGGGGACGGGCTCGACTCTTCGGGCAAGGCCGACCTCAGCGCCGGCATCGCCTGGCCCGGCTTCAAGGTGGGCAACCTAACCACCGAACCGCGCGGCGAGATCGCCATCGACGGCGAATTTGCGCGGCCTCTGGGCGGACACGGACTCACGCCCGCGGAACTCGCCAAGGATTTGCGCAATCTGACCCTCAGGGTGGCCGCCAAGGACGCCAGTCCGGTGGCCGCGGGATCGATGGAGCTGAACGCCAGCGCTAAGCCCGACGGCGAAGGGATGTCGTTCACCGGCCTGGTGCGCGATGCCGCGGCACGCGACGCGGTGAAGTTCTCCGGGAAGATGGAGCCTTCGGGCAGGCTGTGGGTGCTCGCGAACCTCGACGTCGACCCTTCCAAGTTCGGCATCCTCCGCGCAAGTCTTCCGGCCTGCCGGCTCAACGGCTCGGCCAAGGCCGACCAGAGCGAGGCGGGTTGGTCGATCGAGACGGACGCCCGGGCGTCCTGGTCCGACCTCTCGGCCTTCTCGCCGCAGCTGCCGAAGGGAGCCAAGTCGCAATGGAGCATACGCGCCTCGGCCAAGACCGACGCACAGGGCTTTTCGGTCGAGAAGCTGGAGGTGAACGGACACGGCATCACCGTATCCGCCCCCGCCCCGCTGCGC
>JBJTIX010000147.1:0-5372 GCA_046095205.1 Opitutia bacterium | reverse complement strand
GTCGGTGGCCTTGCGGATCAACCTGCTCATCTCCGAGGTCGTCGAGGGACTCCAGGCCCGCTTCGAGGACGAGATCCCCTCCAGCGCCATCGGCGAGGAGATCATGGCCCGGCTGCAGTCGGTCGACCAGATCGCCTACGTCCGCTTCGCGAGCGTGTACCGGGAGTTCCGCGACATCGACGAGCTGGCCAAGGTGATCGAGCAGCTGCGCAAGGGAGGGAAGGCCAAATGACCGCCGCGCTCCCCAAGACGGTCCGCCTGCGCACGCTCAACGCGCTCATCGCCTCGATGGTGGGCTCCCCCCTTCAGCTGCGTCACGACGTCGACGCGGTCCTGCGCGTGTTCGAGAGCGACGACGCGACGGACCCCGGCCTGGACGCGCGCGGACTCGCCGCCGCGGTCGGCCAGATCTTCCGCCTGCTTTCGCCCGACGCGCCCGCCCCCGCGGTAGCGGTGCTCGACCACCGTCACGAGCCCTTCGACCCGCTCTGGGCCGACGAGCGCGTCACGGAGGCGCTCGCCGCCGCGGGAGATTCGGCCGACGTCCTGTTCTGGACGGTCGGCCTCCAGGAACAGCATCTGGCCGGAACGCGCGGGCGCTCCTCCCGCCAGCGCGCGGCCTATGACGAGGCGGTGCGCTGCATCGAGGCCCTGGTCGCCCGCAAGGCCGGACGGCGCCGGGTGACGGTGGTCGTGCTATAATCGTGCCATGGCCCCCAAGACCCTCTTCCAGCGGATCGCCGACAAGGAGATACCCGCGAAGCTCGTCCACGAGGACGAGCTGTGCGTCGCCTTCCACGACATCGCTCCGCAGGCCCCGGTGCACGTGCTCATCGTGCCCCGCAAGGCCATCCCCAGGGTCGCCGAGGCCGCCTCCGAGGACGCCGCGGTGCTCGGGCACCTGCTGCTGGTCGCGGGCCGTCTGTCGCAAAGCCTGGGGCTGGCGAAGGGTTTCCGGCTGACGATCAACAACGGCCCGGACGGCGGCGAGACGGTGCCGCATCTGCACGTGCACCTGATGGGCGGCCGGGCGCTGGGCTGGCCCCCGGGCTGAAGCGATGATCCCTCCTTCGCCCTGTCTCGTCCTTGACGGCTCCGCACGCGAAGGCGTCAGGGTCGGACTGCTCGTCGACGGAGTCTGGAAGTCCGAGGCCTGCTCCGACGAGGGCGCGCTCGAGGCCGCGGCGGCCTGCGTCGCGCGGACGCTCTCATCTGCGGGCGTCGGCCTCGCGCAGGTCAGGTCCTTCGCGGTGTGCGCCGGCCCGGGTTCGATTCTCGGCGTCAGGATCACGGCCATGCTCGTCCGCACCTGGCTGGCGGTCGAGGCGCGTCCCTGCTTCGTCTGGAACGCGCTGGAGGCCGTCGCCGCGGCCACCGTCGCCTCGGGCATGGCTCCGCCGTTCGCCGTGGTCTCCGAATCCAGGCTGAAGCGCTGGAATGTCCTGCCGGTCTCGTCCGACGGCGTGCCGGGCGCCTGCGTCGAGCTCGAGGCCGCCAAGGCGGCCTCGCTCGGCATGCCGCTCGTGGGACCCGCGTCCGGCGCCCCCTTCACGGTCGTGCCCGCTCCGGCGGTCTGGCCCTCGCTCCCGGCGCTTTTCGCTCAGGGCGGGCTGCTCCGCGCCGCGGCGCGGCCGGACGCGCTCAACCCCGCGCCCGAATTCGCGGTCTGGTCCGGCGACCGTCACCGCGCGCCCTGATGAGCCAGAACGCCTCCGGCTTCGTCGCCCGCGCCTGGGCCGAGATCGACCTGCCGGCGATCGACCGCAACGTCGGCCGCATCAAGCACGCCCTGCCGCCGCGGATCCGCTACGTCGCCGTGGTCAAGGCCGACGCCTACGGCCACGGCATGCCCGAGGTGGCCTCGCGCCTGCTCCAGGCGGGCGTGGACTGCTTCGCGGTCACCAACGTCGACGAGGCGGCCAGGCTCCGTCAGGTGGGGCACGACGGCGACATCCTGGTGCTCAGCCCGACGCTGCCCGACGAGCACGCCCGCGCCGTCCACCTCGGTCTCGATCTCACCCTCAACTCTCCCGAGGAGGCCCGCTCGCTCGCCGCGGCCGCCGCCCGCGCCGGACGACGGGCCCGGGCGCACATCAAGACCGACACGGGCATGGGCCGCGCGGGAATCTGGCACGCCGACACGCCCGCGCTCATGGAATGGGTGCGTGCCTGCCGCGACATCGAATGGCGCGGCTTCTACACCCACTTCTCCGAAGCGGACTCCAACCACGCCTTCACCGCCGAACAGCGCAGGATCTTCCTGTCCCTCCTCGCCACGGTGCCGGAGGCCGAACGCTCGCGGCTGATGATTCACGCGGACAACAGCGCCGGGCTGGAGACGTTCTCCGCCGATTCTCCCTTCAACGCCGTCCGCATCGGGCTGATGCAGTACGGTCTGCCTCCGGCCGAGGGTTCGTTCCTGCAGAGTCTGCGCCCCGAACCGGTGCTCTCCTTCCACTCGCGGGTCGCCCTGGTCAAGCGGCTTCCCGCGGGAACGGCCGTGAGCTACGGACGCTCCCGCGTGCTGACACGCGACTCCCGGGTGGCCGTGGTCGCGGTCGGATACGGGGACGGCGTGCCCACCGCGGCCAGCAACCGCGGTCAGCTGCTCGTCCGCGGACGCCGCTGCCCCATCCTGGGCCGGGTCACCATGGACCAGACGGTGGTCGACGTGACCGACGTTCCCGGGGTCGAGGTGGGCGACGTCGCCACGATCCTGGGTGCGCAGGGTGCCGATCGCATCACGGTCGCGGAGTTCTGCGCCTGGTCGGACTGCATCCCGTGGGAGGCCCTCTGCACGCTGACGCAGCGGGTCCAGCGCGTCTACCGAACCGACCGGACCTGATGATCCGACTCCCGATACTGCTGGCCTTTCTGCTTTGTTCGTCCGTGCGGGGCGACGAGGTGCTGGACCGCGTGGTGTCCCACGCCCGATCGCACCCCGAGGGCGACGCGCCGGCGAGTTTCCGCGCCTCCGACTACCGGGGGGAGCTTCGTGACCTGCCCATCGGCGTCTTCGATTCCGGCGTGGGAGGGCTGACGGTGCTGGAGGCCATCAAGGCCCACGACCGCCACGACAACCGCACGGGCGCCGAGGGCGCCGACGGCGTGCCGGATTTCCAGGGCGAGCGCTTCGTGTACCTCGGCGACCAGGCCAACATGCCCTACGGCAACTACGCCGCCGCCGGCCGGACCGACTTTCTTCGTGAACTGGTGCTGCGCGACGGGCTCTTCCTGCTGGGCCGCCGCCACGCCCGTGGCGAGAAGCCTCCGGTGAAGGCCATCGTCATCGCCTGCAACACGGCCACGGCCTACGGACTCGACGACCTCAGGGCTGCGCTCAGGGCCTGGGATCTTCCCGTCATCGTGGTCGGCGTGGTCGAGGCGGGCGCCCGCGGGCTGGCCGAGACGGAAAAGGGCGCGCAGGGCAGGGTGGCCGTGCTCGCGACGGTCGGCACCTGCGCCTCCGAGGCCTATCCTCGGGCGATCGGCAAGGTCTCGCCTCGTGCGGTCCGTCAGATGGGGTCGGCCACGCTGGCCGCCGCCATCGAAGGCGATCCCTCCGTCAAGGCGTCCGTCCGCGACATCCTGCGCGAGGACGTGGGCCGATTCCTGCGCGAGGCCGCGGCCGTCGGTCCGGGCGCGCCCTTCGACACGCTCGTGCTGGGCTGCACGCACTACCCCCTGGTCGCCGACGAGATCGACCGCGCCTTCGCCCACTGGCGCGAATTCCGCGGCCCCGACGGATCGACCCCCTTCGCATCACTCGTGGCGCCCAAGCTGCGGCACGTGGATCCCGCCGCCTGGACGGCGGAGGAGCTTTGGCGGGCGCTACGGGCCGCGGACCGTTTTGCGAAACGCCCCGCGCAGGAGTCCGACCTCTTCTTCATCTCCGTCCCCTTCGTCGAACCGTTCCGTCTCGGACCCGACGGCGGACTTTCGAAGGACTACAAGGATGGACGCCTGCCCGGCGAGGTCGGGCGTGCCGACACGATCAACGTGCCCCTCACGGCGTAGATGCTGCCCGGCCCCACCGCCACCCTGGTGCGCGAGCGACTTCCGCTCACCTGGAAGAGCCTGCAGTCCGCGCGCTGAGGGGCCTGCGGCTCAGCCCTCGCTGCCGTCCCCGCGACGCCAGCACCAGACTGCCGTGAAGAAGAGAAGGGCGGCGGCCAGGGGCGTGGCGGGCATCTGAATTTCCCCGAGCAGTCCCTGATACACGTGCGGGAGGGTTGCGGAGAACCCCACGCCCATCGAGCTGCGGTCGAGCGGATGGTCGGACACGGCCACCATGCCAAGCGTCCACAGCAGGGCCGGCACGGCCGTCCAGGGGGCGGAGGGCTCGGTCAGCCAGGGGCCCAGGTCGAAGAGGTGTTCGGCGGTGATGCCCACGCACGTGGCGACCGACAGCCAGACCAGCGCGGATTCCGGCGCCGTCCGCCCGCGGCCCTCGTGTCCGAAATCTCCCCCGCGGGACGCGACCAGGTAGCGTCCCAGCGCCGTGGTGAAGAGCGCCAGGACGATGATCGCGAAGGTCATGTCCTGCGGGCTCCGCTCAGGAGCCGAAGCCGAAGTAGCGGGCGGCGTTCCCGTAGCAGACGTCGGCGACCAGGCGCTCGTTCCAGTCCTTGCGGTCCGGAATCCGTCCCGATTCGACGTCCTGGCCGACGAGGTCGCACAGGATGCGGCGGAAGTATTCGTGGCGCGGGTAGGACAGGAAGGAGCGCGAGTCGGTGATCATCCCGATGAAGCGTGAGAGCAGCCCCAGGTCGGAGAGCATGTTCATCTGGTCGCGCATGCCGCGCTCCTGGTCGAGGAACCACCAGCCCGAGCCGTACTGGATCTTGCCCGGCGTGACGCCGTCCTGGAACGAGCCGGGCAGGCAGGCGAACAGGGCGGTGTCGGCGGGGTTGAGGTTGTAGAGGATCACCTTGCCCAGCGCGTTCTCGCCGGAGAGCGTGCCGAACCAGCGGATGAGGCCCGGGCCCTGGCGGAAGTCGCCGATGGTGTCGCAGCCGGCGTCGGAGCCGAGGCGCTTGAGCAGCCCCAGGTTGGGGTCGCGGACGGCGCCAAGGTGGAGCTGGGTCGCCCAGCCCTTGGCGTGGTTGAGCCGTCCCACGTGCAGCATGATGAAGGCCGTGAACTTTTCGGCCTCCTCGAGGCTGGCGGCCTTGCCGGCCATGGCGCCTTCCCAGATCGCCTTGGCTTCGGCCTCCGTGCAGGCCGCGTCCGGCAGGTAGTCCAGCCCGTGGTCCGAGGCGCGGCAGCCCGCGGCGGCGAAGTCGTCATGACGACGGCTGAGGCCCGCCATCAGGCCGGCGAAGGTGTCGGCGCCCTTGCCCGTGGCCTCGGCGAGGCGTCGGGCCCAGGCC
>JBJTIX010000146.1:0-2337 GCA_046095205.1 Opitutia bacterium | reverse complement strand
CGAGGAAGTCCGCCTGCCGCACCGGCTGGTGGAGGCCTTCAAGGCGACGCTCGAGGAGGCGGTGCAGGCGGACTTCCTCGTCCACGTGGTGGACATGGCCTCGCCCGAACGCGAGAAGCACGCGGCCACGACGCTCCAGGTGCTCGCCGAAATCGGCGCCGGCGACCGCCCCGTGATCACCGTGCTCAACAAGGCCGACCTCCGGCCCGAGCCCCTCGACCGGGCGGTGGCCCTCTCGGCGCACCCCGGGGCGATCCTGGTCAGCGCGGCGACCGG
The DNA here is from genome assembly GCA_046095205.1 of Opitutia bacterium. Taxonomy (GTDB): domain Bacteria; phylum Verrucomicrobiota; class Verrucomicrobiia; order Opitutales; family UBA953; genus UBA953. The sequence goes on along the minus strand of JBJTIX010000146.1, from coordinate 2,061 downwards.
CGAGGGGGTCGGGGAACTGCTGGCCCGGCTGGAGCAGGCCGCGGCCTCGAAGGACCTGCCCATGCGGCTCCTAATCCCGCACGACCAGTACGCCCTCCTCTCCCGCCTGCACAGGGAGGCCACCGTGCTGGCCAGCGCCGTGGAGGATGCGGGGACGCGCGTCGAAGCGGTGGTTCCGGCCCGCCTTCAGGACCTCTGCCGGCCCTGGTCCGCGGACTGAGGCGATTTTTTGCTACCATTCTTGGAACCTTCGTCCTAAATCCGGGGTACTCACATCACACCCATGCGCACCCTCGCCATCCTCACCCTCGCGGCCGCCGCCTCCTCGGCTTCCGCCGCCTCGGCCGCCGCCGAGAAGGCCTACAAGGCCGACATCGCCCCGATCTTCGAAGCCAGCTGCGTCGGCTGCCACGGCAAGGACGGCAAGAAGGCCAAGGGCGGCTTCAACATGACCTCCCTCGCCAAGATGGAAGAAGGCTTCGGCAAGGCCAAGAAGCCCGCCATCGTTTGGGGCGACGCCGCCAAGAGCCCCATCTACACCTCCGCCGAGCTCGGCATCAGCAAGCCCGATGACGACCACGCCATGCCCCCCGGCGACAAGGAAGGCCGCAAGCCGCTCACCAAGGAGCAGCTCGAGAAGCTCAAGAGCTTCATCAATTCCAACAAGTAAGCTCCCCCGGGAGCTCGCCCCGAAGGCCCGCGGAACCCCGCGGGCCGTCCTGTTGTCACAATGGGCAGCGCCGCTCCGGGACTTGCCCGGAGGACCGTTTGGCCGCAACTTCCACCCATGCGCCCGCGCCTGCTGCTCGCCCTCGCCCCGAACGTCGCCCTGGCCCTGCTGGCCCTGTGGCTGACGCCCGACGGCACGGAACGCGGCCCCGCCCTGCTCTCGGTGGTCGGCAACTTCAACATCCTTGCGCTGCACATCCCGGCGGCCGTGCTGCTGCTGGTGCCACTCTTCGAGATCTGGGAGCGCAACGAGGCGCAGGCCGGCATCACCGTCCGCCGACTCTCCCTCATCTGCGCCGTGGGCACCTTCGGCGCCTCCTTCTGCGGCATCCTGCACGCGCACTTCAACGGCTTCGCCGGCGAAGGCATCGACAGCCACCTCGGGGCCGGCGTGGCGGCCTCGTTCTTCGCGGCCATCGCCTGGGTCGCCCTCGAGCTTCCCCGCAGGCTGCGCCTGGCCTCCCAGGGCGCGGCCATCGCCGTGATGTCCCTCGCCGCCCACGTCGGCGGGGAGCTGGTGCATGACGACGGCTTCCCCTTCAAGCCGAACAAGGCCGTCCGCGAGGCCGCCGTCGTGGTCAAGACCCCGCCCGCGGCGCCCGACGACTACCGCGACGTCATCCAGCCCATCCTCGAGGGCTACTGCGTGGGCTGCCACGGCGCCAAGAAGGTGAAGGGCAAGCTGCGCATGGACACCGTCGAGGCGATGCTCAAGGGCGGCGAGGAAGGCCCGGCCCTCGTGCACGGCGACCTGAAGAAGAGCACCCTCTTCGTGCGCATCACCCTGGACAAGGAGGACGACGAGGCCATGCCCCCGGCCGAGGAGCCCCAGCTGAACAAGGCGCAGATCGAGGCCATCCGCCTGTGGATCGAGCGCAAGCCCATCCCCGCCGCCCTCGCCAAGGAGGCCCGCGTGGGAGCCAGGAAATGATCCGGCTCGCCCTGGTCGCCTGCGCGGTCGCCCTCACGGCCGTCGCCGCGCCGCCCGCGCGCAAGGACGCGCCCAAGGTCACGCTGAGCCGCCAGGACTTCTCGTCCGTCGTGGCCCCCATCCTCGACGCACGCTGCGTCTCCTGCCACGGGCCCAAGAAGGTGAAGGGCAAGCTGCGCCTCGACAGCTACGACGCCATGATGAAGGGCGGCAAGAACGGCGCGCCCTTCGTGCCGGGACGTCCGGACACGAGCATGCTGCTCGCCCGGGTCTTCCTCCACCCCGGCGCCGGTGACCTGATGCCACCCAAGGAGGAGAAGCAGCTGACCGAGGCCCAGAAGGAGGCCCTTTACACCTGGATCGAGGGACGCCCCATCCCCGCCCCCCTTGCGAAATCGGCC
>JBJTIX010000145.1:0-7824 GCA_046095205.1 Opitutia bacterium | reverse complement strand
TTGCTCGAGCTTGTGGAGTCTGAGGTCACGAGCACGACGCGGATGTCGAGGAAGAACCCGAGTGGGCAGCGGTCGGTCCAGACCTTGAGCCAGAGGGACATCGTGCCGAACAGGTGCAGCAGCATGACCGCGAGGCAGCCCAGGGCGAAGACGCCGAGGGCCACGAGGATGTCGAGGCCGACGCGGACGATGACGCTGTAGATCATCGCGGGCACGGCGAACGGCGCCAGCCGCAGCGCGAGGCGGACGATGCCGGTCATGAGCTCGGAGACGAGGTCGAGCGCGGAAAGCAGCCCGCGACGGCGCTCCTCGGGCAGCCCGGCTCCGACGACCCCGACGAGCAGGGCGAAGAGGATGAGGGGCAGCACCTCGCCGATGGTCGTGTTGGTGTGGCCGACCACGGCGCCGAAGAGGTTCTTGGGCATGAACATCTCGACCAGGCCAGAAAGGGTCATGCTCGGACTGGCCAGGGCGGCGTCCGCATGCCGGCGGGCGGCCCCGCCGAACTCCTGCATCAGCATGGTCTTGGCACCGGCGTCGAGATGATCCCCGGGGCGGAGGAAGTTCATCATCAGGAGGCCGAGTCCGACGGCCACCGCCATGTTGAGGAAGAACAGCGAGAAGGTCCGGCCCGCGAGCGGCCCGAGCCGGTCGAGGCGGCCCAGCTGGGCGACACCCGCGACGAGCGAGGTGAACACGAGCGGGATGACGACGAAGAAGAGGAGTCGCAGGAAGACCTGCCCCAAGGGGTCGAGGACCTTGGCGGAGAAGTCCTTCATGAAGGCCAGCGCCTCGGGCTGCCACCTGCCCAGAAGGAGGGTGAGCACGCCGGCCGTGGCGCCGGCGGCAAGTCCGATGAGGATGCGGCTCGAGAGCTTGCGGTCGGATTCAGCCATGGGGTCGGGGTGGGACCTTCATAGCGGGAGGCGCGCGCGTTTCGATGCTAAAGGGGCGAAGGCGATTAAACCTGGCGCTTGAAGGCCGCCGGAATCCGGGCAAAATGAAAGCATGCGAAAAATCATGCTCCTGATCGCAGCGTCCTGCACGCTGACCTGCCCTGCTCCGGCGCAGCAGGCTCCCGAAAAGCCGGCGAAGAAGGCCGCGGCGGTCCGAACGTCGCCGCGTGAAAGGGCCGAGGCCATCCTCCTGAGCAAGGTCGACTTCGTCGACCTGCGGCTCGACGTCGTCGCGGCCGAGCTGACCTCGATGTCCGCCAAGGCGGACCCGAAGGGCGAAGGCGTCAAGGTGGTCTACGGCGGCCCTGCCGGAGAGGCCCCGTCCGTCAGCATGTCGATGACCAACATCCGCCTGCAGCAGGCGCTGGAAATCCTCGCCCAGAGCACGGGCTGCCGCGCCACGCCGAGGGACGGGTCCATCGTGTTCGAGCCGCGCTGAGGCGGGCTCAAGGGACTTCGGAGAGTTCTCGCATCGCGCGCTCGGCGGACAGCTCGCAGTTGAACCACATGGCGCCCGGCGGGTTCATCAGCCACGTCTGGTACCTTCCGGGCGCCTTCACGTGCTCCTGGGCGCGCACCAAGGAGGCGCCCAGGGCGCGCGCCTTCTCCAGGTGCATGCGGTCTCCCGTGGCGCGCCAGGCCGCGAGGAACGCCCGGATGAGCTTGGCGGAGCTTGCGCTGACCGGCGCGTAGCAGCGGTACTGCTCGAGGACGCAGGGCGTGATCCATCGCCGCGCCTTCGCGGAAGTGCCGTCCGTGCCCTGCCTCACCGGAACCAAAGAGGGCGGGGAATCCCAGACGACGAACTGGTCCTCGGCGAAGCGCAGAAGGTCGGAAGCGAGGGCCCGCTGCGCCTCGGTCGGACGCCCGAGGGAGAAGAGATGGATGGCGAGGTCGCAGGCCTCGTGCTTCGTCAGGTTCTCGTAGGGCGGCGCCGGACGGACATCCTCGAACTGCCCCTGCCAGTCCCATGTCCGGACCGGATGGGCGAGCGTCCACGCCAGGGCGCGGGCGCGCATGTCGGCGAAGCCGCGGTCGCCGGCAGCCGCCTCGAGTTCGTCGAGGAAGCCGATGACCGCGGTCGGAACCAGCACGTTCGATGCGGCGGGCTTGCCGTCCGCGGGATCGACGAACAGCCACCAGCTTCCTTCGGGCAGCTGGTTGCGGCGGTATGTCTCGGCGATGCGCACGGCGGCGTCGAGATAGCGGACATCCTTCGTGGCGGCGTGCACCTCCAGCAGGCTGCGACCGGCGTCCGCACCGCAGTTGGTCATGTAGCGGTCGGCGGACATGTGGCCCTTGAGCCGCTCGGCGTACATCGTCGGATGGTAGGTCGGGGGATGATGGGCCCACGCCGACTTCTCCCCGGGCGCAAGGCCGAGCATGTGGTCGGCGGCCCTCCTTGCGGCAGCGCGCACGGACTCCGCCCTGGTCGGATCAGCCGCGAGCCGGGCGCCCCTGGCCAGGGCAGCGGCGGCCGCACCGACGATCTTCGCCGGATAACGGTACATGGGGTAGGCGGGATCGGGGGCGGGACCCTCGAACCAGCAGCGCAGATCGGGCGAAGCGACGAGCGCGGCGAGGGCCCGGTCCGCGCTGCGGCCGGCATCGGGGACCTCCCCGGAAGCGGGACGGAAAGGGCTGGCCCGATGGAATGCGCGCGACGAAGGCTCCTGCACCGCCGCGCCGGCCATGTCCAGCCCCTGCACCGTCAGCACGGCCGGCCCGACCGCCACGTCCGTCCAGACGCGCCGCAGGGAAGCCCACGGCTGGTCGGCTTCGAAAGCGTGCGTGCGGCCGGCGGCGTCCTTGAGCGTGAACCGGTAGCGGACGGCGCCCGGCGCAACGGGGAGGTCGAAGGAGGGCGCGTGGAGGAACTGGACCGCGCGGCGGTTCCACGCGGCCTGCGCGCCCGGCTCGAAGGGGCGGACGGGCGAAGCCGTCTCCGCCAGCGCGCGCGAGGCCAGCGCGGCCGCGTCCTCCGGGGACAGCCCGGCGGCCCAGCAGGGCGCATGCGCCGTGAGCAGCATCAGCCAGCCGGAGCAGGCGCGCATGAGTTGCGGCAGGCGAAGCACCGGGACTTTTTAGGAGCGACCGGGTCGGCCGACCATCTTAATAAGCCGCCATGCGAAACGCCCTCGCCCTCCTCTTCATGACCATCGTGCCCATGGCGCAGGAAGGGCCGCCCAAGCCGAAGCAGACCATGCCCGTGCCGTCGGACGAGGCGGCGCTCTCCTGGCGGCCGCTGCTCGACGGCAGGACGCTGGCCGGGTGGAAAGGCGATCCGAAATACTGGCGGTGCGAGGACGGGGTGATGGTCGGCGAGGTCACGCCCGAGACGCTGCTGAAGAACAACACCTTCATCATCTGGGAGGGGGCCGCCCCGGGCGACTTCGAGCTGAAGCTCGCCTGCCGCATCTCGGCCAAGGGCAACAGCGGCATCAACTACCGGAGCGGTCCGGTCGAGGGACTGCCTTTCGCGCTCACCGGGCCGCAGTGCGACATCGACGGCGCCAAGCGCCACGTCGGCCAGAACTACGAGGAACGCGGGCGGACCTTCAACGCCCTCCGCGGCCAGATCACGCGCGTCCGGCCGGGAGCCAAGGCCGAGGTCGTCGGATCGGTCGGCGACCCGGCAGAACTGGCGAAGGCGGTGAAAGACGGCGACTGGAACGACTACCACGTCATCGTGCGCGGCGGGACCCAGGTGCACCTGATCAACGGCCGGGTGATGAGCGTCGTCATCGACGACGAGCCCGCCGCCCGAAGGCCGGAGGGGCGCATCGGCGTGCAGGTGCACGTCGGGCCGCCGATGAAGGCAGAGTTCAGGGACGTGCGGCTCAGGCTTCTGCCCTGACCGCGACCCCGTCCCACAGGGCGATGCGCGCGAGCAGCGAGCCCTCCGCGGCCGCGGCGGCCTCCTCCCACCTGCGGTCGTCATCGCCGCAGAGCAGCGAGACCATGCGGAGGGAGAGCGCCCCGTGGTGGCCTCCATCGACCTCGATGTGGCGGTCAAGGTAGTAGCGGAAGGTGTCCAGGCGTCCGGGATGCTCGCGCGAAAGCCGGCCGACCAGCCCCGTGAACATGTCGGGGATGAGGTCCTCGCGGCCGAACGTGAAGGCCGCGGCCACCTCGTGGATCCGGCCGCGGGCGGCCAGGGCGAAGTTGGCGGCGGAGAAGGCGGCCGCGGCGGGCGGGGCGCCGGCCGCGGTCAGCGCGCGGGCGGCGGGCGGGCCCTGCCGGGCGAGTTCGACCGCGCGGCCGACCGGGCCGATGTCGGCGCCGGCCTCGCGCATCGCGCGGAGGTAGAGGTCGAAGTGGGAGGTGCGGAGACCGTCGGGACCGACGTCGGACGCCTCGCCGCAGACGATCTCGTTGATGAGGAAGCGCACCTCGGCGTCGCCCACAGGCACCCAGGGGACGTCCACGCAGGTCAGGTCGCGCTGGAGACGCTTGAGCAGCGACATGAAGTCCCAGACCGCGAACACGTGCGAGGCCATGAAACGCCGCACGTCGTCCAGCGAGCCCATGGAGGCGTGCACCGGGTGGGCGAGGAGGGCCTGCCGGGCGGGCGCGATGCGGGCGCGGACGGCGTCGAGGCGGGACATGGGGAGAAAGGTAAGGGGCAAGGGGGAAAGGCAAGCAGGGGAAGCAGATGTCTGAGTCGATGACAGAGGACTGGGTGGATGACTGAGTTGAGGACTGAACGGAGGGCTGAATGGATGGAGCAATGCGGAGGTCAGCTAGTCGGGTCGCGACTTACGGTATCGTATGAGACCTCCGAGCTGGCGGCCCACCCGGTTGGAATGCTCGGCGATTCTAAGGACATCTGATTCCGCCAGCAGGCCGACCTTGGCGCAAATCACCATCTGGGTCTCCAGTTCCGCCAATGACCCCCTGGCGACGTACAGGAACTTAAGCGCATCCCGATTACTGCCCTTGGCGTTTCCTTCGGCGATATTTGAGGGCACCGAAACCGCCGAGCGTCTTAGTTGATGGATAATGTCGGCATCAAGCCGTGCGCCGTTAGCTCGGCACATCGAATAGACGGCGACCGCAAGATCACAGGCCTCCGACCAAGCCGACAGCCTGCGGTAATCCGGCCCCAAAGATTCTTCCTCCATCCGGAAATAGAACCATCTCTATCCGCGCCAACGAGTCGCCAATCACCTCAGTCCCGCCTGAAGCAACTACCTGCTTTTCAACTCAGCCCTCCGTTCAGTCCTCAACGCAGCCCTCAACTCAATCCTCGCGTCTTGATCTGCCGCAGGGCCTCGTAGGCGCCGATGCCGCAGGCCGTCGAAAGGTTCAGCGAGCGGGCCAGGGCGTCATACTGCGGTATCTTGACGGTGCGTTCCGGTCCGAACCAGGCGTGCTCCTCGGGTGACGCCCCGGCCGACTCGCAGCCGAAGACGAGCCCGTCCCCTTCGGCGTAACTCACGTCCCAGTGGGCGCGGGAGGACGCCGTGGTGAAGAGCCAGAGCCGACGGGGACGGTCGGGCGAGGCGAGGAAGGCGGTCCAGTCGGCGTGATGCCGGACGTCGAGCCGACGCCAGTAGTCCATCCCGGCGCGGCGGAGCTTCGCGTCGGAGATCTCGAAGCCAAGCGGATGCACGAGGTGGAGGACGCAGCCGGTGACGGCGCACATGCGGCCGACATTGCCCGTGTTGGGGGCGATCTCCGGGCGGAGCAGGACGAGGTGGAGCGGCGGGCTCACCGGCGGCGGCGCATCGCGCGGGACATCTCGCGACGGGCCTCGCGCTCCTTGATGTCATGGCGCCGGTCGTGCTGCTTCTTGCCCTTGGCGACCGCGATGAGGCACTTCGCCAGGCCGTGGGTGAAGTAGAGCTTGAGCGGCACGATGGCGCTTCCGCCGGACTGCACCTCCGAACGGATGCGCTCGATCTCCGGCCGGCGCAGCAGCATCGGACGCGCACGGTAGGCCGCGTGGTTGTTGTGGCTCCCGAAGTCATACTCGGCGATGTGCGCGTGGTAGAGCACCGGCCCCTTGGGGGTGAGGCGCACGAAGGCGTCGGCGATGTTGGCCCGCCCCGCCCGCAGCGCCTTCACCTCGGTGCCGAGCAGGACAAGACCGGCCTCGAAGGTCTGGCCGATGAAATAGTCGCGGCCGGCCTTCGGATTGCCCACCTCGGGCAGGTCCTTGTGTTCACGGCGGGCGGCCATCGTTCAGGGGACGGCGCGGCGGGCCGGGGCCGCGGCAGGGCCCTCAGGCCTTGGACTTGTCGTCCGGGCGGAACTCCCAGGCCAGCTTGCCCTCGATGATTTCGCGGAGCGCGATGTCCTCGGGGGAGAGCTTCTCGAAGACGTCGCCGAGCAGGTGGTTGTAGACGGGGGGCGTCTGGGAATGGTCCGCGGTGCTGCGGAGCTGCTTCACGCGCTTGGAGACGACGTTGATCAGGATGTTCGGGTCGGTGATGACTCGGCGGGCTTTCTCGAGGTATTCGTCGCGCATGGTGCTTCCCGGAAGGGAACCAACGAACCTAGGCCGACCCACCCCTCTGGCAAGCGGTTTCTGGGGCCAGAAATGCCCTTTTCAGGCCCGCATTATGCGTTATCAAGGACGCCCTCATGCCGGACAGCCGCTATGGAGAGACCATGAAGTCCAAGGGCGGGCTACAACGCCTGCTCAACGCCTTCAAGTACACGTGGCACGGACTGAAGGCCGCCGCCACGCACGAGGAGGCGTTCAAACAGGAGCTGATCGTCGTGCTTCCGCTCTCGGTCGCGGCCTGGTTCCTCCCCGGAGTGCCCCCGGTCGAGAAGGCCCTGCTCTTCGGCGTGCTGCAGCTGATCCTCGTCGTCGAGCTCATCAACTCCGCCATCGAGGCCAACACCGACCACATCTCGCTGGAACGCCACCCCCTCGCGAAGCGCGCCAAGGACATGGGCAGCGCGGCGGTCTTCCTGACCATCGTGGTCGCCGCCGCAGCCTGGGGCGCGGTGCTCTGGACGCGCTTCCTCTGAGACCCGCAAAACGGAAGGCCCGCCGACGGCGGGCCTTCACGGGGCAGGCTGCGCTGCGCTCAGGCCTTGGTCACGAGACCGGCCTTGAGGGCCTTCACCGAGACCCACTGGCGCTTGACGCTGCCGTTGGGCTGGAGCACGCGGACGCGCTGGACGTTGGGCTTGAAGGTGCGCTTGGTCTGCTTGACGAGCTGGAAGCCGATGCCGCCGCTCTTCTTGGACTGACCGCGATGGATGATGCGGCGGCCCTTGACGGGGCGCTTGCCGGTGACGCTGCAGATGCGGGACATGGTGTTTCGAGCTCCTTTGGAAGGTCGGAGCAAAGGTGACGGGGGGGCTTTGGCAAGCGGTAATTGGGCCGCAATCAGGACCTGCGCAGGGCCTTCCCCAAGGATTCGAGCCCGTCGCGCAGGGTTTCCGAGGGGGTCAGGAGGCTGACCACGCAGCAGGGAAGTTCCGACGGCATCCCGTAGAAGTAGCCGGGGTGAGCCCAGACGCCCTCGTCCACGGCGGCAAGCAGCAGCCGTTCCTCCTCCACTCCGGCGGGAAGCCGAAGGACCGCCGTCCAGCCCCCCTGCCGGGGGAGGACGGAACAGCCGTTCGCCTCCGCCCACTTCCGCAGCGCGGACTCGGACTCCGCGCAACGCCGCACGACGGCCTCGCGCAGCGGATGCGCGCCGGACAGCAGGCGCGGCAAGGCGAGCTGGGCGGGCGTGCTGACGGAAAGGAAGGCGTCGGCCACGTGCTCGAGCCGGGCGCAGGCGGCGTCGGCGAAGGCGTCGGGTCCGCCGACGACGACCCAGCCCGCCTTGACCTGCGGCGCGAGCGCGACCTTGGAAAGGCCGCTCAGCACGAAGATCGGCGCCTCCGTCTCGCCCGCCCA
>JBJTIX010000144.1:0-4651 GCA_046095205.1 Opitutia bacterium | reverse complement strand
CGCACCAACCGGCTCAGCGACCGCGCCCTCGCGCCGCTCCACAACCGGACGGACGCCCCTGCCGACGAACGGTCGGGCGCTCGCCGCGGCTCGGTGCAGTACTACAGCCACCAGGCGGCCGGGCGGCTGCTCCCCGCGGCGGAGATCGAACTGCCCGCCGGCATGAAGCTGCCCGAGCGGCTCGAGGCGCTCCAGGAACTGATGAAGAAGGGCGATCCCCGCGCCGCCCAGGTGTATGAGGCCGTGGGCGTGGCCTTCGGCTACGCCATCGCCCACTTCGCCGATTTCTACGACTTCGACGCCATCCTGAGCATGGGACGCGTCACCACCGGCGCCGGAGGCGACCTCGTCTCCAGGATGGCCGCCAAGGTGCTGGCGGACGAATTCCCCGAACTTCGGGTGGACATCCTCGCCCCCGATGAGAAAGACAAGAGGCACGGTCAGGCCGTCGCGGCCGCCTCGCTCGCCCCGCTCCCCAGGACATGACGCCCCTCTCCTCCAAAGCCGCCGACGTCCATGTGCCGGACGGCAAGGCCCTGCCCGGAGCGATCTCCCGCACGACGCACCTCGGCATCGGCGCCCACCAGGACGACCTGGAATTCATGGCCTTTCACGGCATCCTCGCATGCTACGGCCGCGACGACCGCTGGTTCGGCGGAGTCATCATCACCGACGGCCGCGGTTCCTCCCGGGCCGGACCCTACGCGGACTGGACCGACGACCAGATCGCCGCCGAACGCGTGCAGGAACAGCGTCGTGCGGCCGACATCGGCCAGTATTCCTTCGTGGCCCAGCTCGCCCACCCCAGTTCGGCCGTCAAGGATCCGTCCCGCACCGAGGTCGTGGACGACCTGCACCGCATCCTCGCCGCCGCCCGCCCCGAGGCGGTCTACCTCCACAACCCCGCCGACAAGCACGACACCCACGTGGCCTGCCTGCTGCGCTCCCTGGAGGCCATCCGCCGTCTCCCGCCCGCCGACCGCCCGGCCAAGGTTTACGGCTGCGAAGTCTGGCGCGACCTCGACTGGGTCGTCGACTCCGAGAAGACCGCGATGCCGGTCTCCGGGCCCGCGGGGCTCGCCGAGCGCATCAACGCCGTCTTCGCCACGCAGATCGCGGGCGGCAAGCGCTACGACCTCGCCGTGCTCGGCAGGCGCATGGCCAACGCCACCTTCAGCGACGCCCACGCCTCCGACCGCGCGGCCGCCATGGCCTGGGCCATCGACCTCACCCCGCTGGTCAGGGACGACTCCCTCGACCTCGCCGCGCACGTCTGCGGATTCATCGACCGCTTCCGCTCCGACGTCTCTGACCGCATCCGACGCTTCCGCCGATGAAACCCACCTTGCTCGTACTCGCCGCCGGAATGGGAAGCCGCTACGGCGGCCTCAAGCAGATCGACCCTGTCGGTCCCTCCGGCGAGACCATCCTCGACTATTCCGTCTTCGACGCGCTGCGCTCGGGGTTCGGCCGCGTGGTCTTCATCATCCGGCCCGACTTCGAGAAGGACTTCCGCGAGCGCGTGGCCGCACGCTTCACCTCCAAGGTCGACGTCGACTTCGCCTTCCAGACCCTCGACCGCCTGCCGGCCGGATTCTCCCCGCCCGCCGGCCGCGAAAAGCCCTGGGGCACGACCCACGCCATCCTGTGCGCCCGGGAACAGGTCAGGACGCCCTTCGCGGTCATCAACGCCGACGACTTCTACGGACGCGATTCCTACGCGGTCCTGGGGGCCGACCTCACGGCCATGAACCCCGCGACGACCGACTACTCGATGGTCGGCTTCACGCTGAAGAACACGCTGTCTGAGCACGGCACGGTGGCGCGCGGGGTCTGCCGGACGGGTCCCGACGGCAGGCTGACGGAGATCCGCGAGCTGACCCGCATCGGCCGCAAGGGGCCCGGCGCCGAACACAACGGCGAGGACGGCACGGTGGTCCCCCTCACGGGCGAGGAGCCGGTCTCGATGAACATGTGGGGCTTCGCCCCCTCCCTCTTTCCGCTCATCGACACGGAGTTCAGGCAGTTCCTGGCCGCCAAGGGCGGCGAGATGAAGAGCGAGTCCTACATCCCCATCGCCATGGGGACGCTCATCCAGGCCTCCCGCGCTTCCTGCCGGGTGCTCCGCACGGGATCGGCATGGTTCGGCGTCACCTACCGAGAGGACAAGCCGAAGGTCGAGGCCAGCATAAGGGCGCTCATCGCCTCGGGACAGTATCCCGACCGTCTCTGGTCGTGAGATGAAGGCCGGCACCGACATCGGTCGCATCGCCGGCGCGTTCCAGCTGCCGGGCTCCTTCGTTTCGGCCGCGCCCTACGGCAGCGGACACATCAACGACACCTATGCGGTCACGCAGGACCTCGGAGGAAGCCCGCGCAGGTTCCTGCTCCAACGCATCAACGAGCGCGTCTTCCGCGATCCGCGCGGGCTCATGGCCAACGTGTCGCGCGTCTGCGCGCACGCGCAGTCCCGGCTGCGCCAGGCCGGGCGGAGGGACGCGGACCGCCGGGCGCTGACCCTGGTCCCCGCGAAGTCCGGCTCCGACTGGCACGAGGACGGGGTCGGCGGCTGCTGGCGGTGCTACCTTTTCATCGAGGGCGCCACCGGCCACGACGTCGTCAAGAACGAGCAGCAGGCCCGTGAGGCCGCCCGCGCCTTCGGCGCTTTCCAGGCGCTGCTTGCCGACCTGCCGGGCGGACGGCTCAACGAGACCATCCCGTTCTTCCACCACACCCCGACGCGTTACGCGAACTTCGTCCGCGCCCTCCGGGCGGACGCGCACGGCCGGGCGGCGGCCGCCGCCGAGGAGATCTCCTTCGCCCTGGGCCGGGAGGCCGAGGCCTCGCTCATCGTGAAGGCCATGTCCGACGGGGTCATCCCCGAACGCGTCACGCACAACGACACGAAGCTGAACAACGTCCTGATCGACGACGCCACGGGCGAGGGAGTCTGCGTGATCGACCTCGACACGGTCATGCCCGGCTCGGCCCTCTACGACTTCGGCGACCTCGTCCGCACGTCGACCTCTCCCGCCGCGGAGGATGAGACGGACCTGTCCAAGGTGCAGATGCGCATGTCCATGTTCCGGGCCCTGACCGAGGGGTATCTGGCCTCCGCCGGCGGCTTCCTGACCGCCCAGGAACGCGCCTGGCTGCCCTTCTCCGGCAAGCTCATCACGTTCGAGATAGGCCTGCGCTTCCTGACCGACTGGCTGGAGGGCGACGTCTACTTCAAGGTCAGGCGGCCCGGCCACAACCTCGACCGATGCCGCACGCAGTTCGCGCTGGTCAGGTCCATCGAGGCGCAGATGAAGGAGATGGAGGCCGTCGTGGCCTCGGTGTCGTCATGAAGGTCCTGGTCACCGGCGGCGCGGGCTTCATCGGCTCCCATGTCGTGGAACACTTCCATCGCGAGCACGAGGTCGTGGTGCTGGACGACCTCCGATCCGGACACCTCCGCAATCTCGACGGACTGCGCCACACGATGGTCAGGGGGTCCATCCTCGATCCGGAAGCGCTGGAAAAGGCCTGCAGGGGTGCGGACCGCATCTTCCACCTTGCCGCCCTTGTCTCAGTGCCGGAATCGGTCTCCCGGCCCGAGGAATGCGCCCTTCTCAACGTCGAAGGCACGAAGCGCGTCCTGGAGGCGGCCCGCAGGCATGGCACGCGGAAGGTCGTCCTGGCCTCCTCGGCCGCCATCTACGGCGACAACCCGACCGTGCCCAAGGTCGAGACGATGAAGCCCGAGCCGAAGTCCCCCTACGCCGCGACTAAGCTCGAGGGGGAGCGGCTGCTTTCCGAAGCGTTCGCGGGCGGCCTCTCGACCGCCTCGCTCAGGTTCTTCAACGTCTTCGGTCCGAGGCAGGATCCGGCATCGGCCTACGCCGCGGCGGTGCCCATCTTCATCCAGAAGGCCCTGCGCCACGAAAACCTCACCGTGTTCGGAGACGGCGGACAGACCCGGGACTTCGTCTACGTGAAGGACATCGTCGGGGCCCTCGTACACGTGGCATCGCACGCGCACATCACCGGCACCTTCAATGTCGGCTACGGTTCGAGCATCTCGATCTCCCAGCTGGCCCGGCTGATCGTGCGGCTGACGAATTCAAATTCCCGGATCGAGCATCGGCCCGAAAGGGCCGGAGATGTCCGTCATTCCCTCGCGTCATCCGACAAGCTCCGGGCGACCGGATGGAAGCCGGCCCACGAGCTGGCCGAAGGCCTGGCCAGCACGGTGGCCTGGTACCGTTCCGTCAGGGGGTGACCTCGAAGGAGGTGCGGAGGTAACGCTCCTCGCCATCGTCGATGTGCAGCCACAGGTCGTAGCTGCCGGGCCCGGGCATCTTGAGCCGGAAGGCAAGGACGGGGCTGTCCTCGCGCTCATTCCCCTCCCAGGAAGGGTGCATGTGCGCATAGCCGGGGTTGACGCCCTGATCGCCGAAGACGACCGCGTGCCCCAGCGATCCCATCACGGTACGCAGTTTCACGGGGGCAGAATCGCCTCTTACTAGACGTGCACGAAGCGTCGCGGACTCCCCTGCCCCGAATTTGTCACGCTCGAGGACGGCCCTGGTCGCCGCCTTGCCCGGCCCGCCCGACGGGATGCCCGGCAGCACCGCGGAGCATTCCGCCAGCATCGTCCGCCGGGTCC
>JBJTIX010000143.1:0-4798 GCA_046095205.1 Opitutia bacterium | reverse complement strand
GCTGGCCTCCCGCAACGAGAACAAGTGCAAGGCCGTGGCCGCCGACGTGAAGGCCGCGACCGGACGCGTCATCCGCACCGCGGCGGTGGACGCCGACGACGTGAAGGCCACGGTCGCCCTCATCAGGTCCTTCGGCGCCGACCTGCTGATCAACGTCGCCCTCCCCTACCAGGACCTGCCGCTGATGGACGCCTGCCTCCACGCCGGCATCCACTACGTCGACACGGCCAATTACGAGCCGCCGAACCTCGCGAAGTTCGAATCCTCCTGGCAGTGGGCGTACCGCGAACGCTTCGAGAAGGCCGGCCTGATGGCGCTGCTCGGCTCAGGCTTCGACCCCGGCGTGACCAACGTCTTCTGCGCCCACGCCCAGAAGCACCTCTTCGACTCGATCGAGACGGTCGACATCATGGACGCCAACGCGGGCGACCACGGCTACCCCTTCGCCACCAACTTCAACCCAGAGATCAACATCCGCGAGATCACCCAGCGCGGGCGCTACTGGGAGAAGGGCGAATGGAAGGAGACCGACCCGCTCTCGGTGAAGTGGGTCTACGACTACCCGGTGGTCGGCCCCAAGGACAGCTACCTGCTCTACCACGAGGAGCTCGAGTCCCTCGCCAAGAACATCCGCGGGCTGAAGCGCATCCGCTTCTTCATGACCTTCTCCGAACGCTACCTCACCCACCTGCGGGTGCTGGAGAACGTCGGCATGACGCGCATCGACCCGGTCGACTTCCAGGGCCACAAGATCGTCCCCATCCAGTTCCTCAAGGCCCTCCTGCCGGACCCCGCCTCGCTCGGGCCGCGCACCAAGGGCAAGACCTGCATCGGGTGCGAGATCACCGGCGTCAAGGCGGGCAAGCCCCGCAAAGTCTTCATCTACAACGTGTGCGACCACCAGGAGTGCTACGCGGAGGTCAAGTCGCAGGCGATCAGCTACACGACCGGCGTGCCGGCCGCCATCGGCGGCGCGATGATCGCCTCGGGCAAGTGGCTCAAGCCGGGCGTCTGGAACATGGAGGAGCTGGACCCAGATCCGTTCATGGCCGAGCTCAACGTGCGCGGGCTGCCGTGGCACGTGAAGGAGCTGCCGGTCTGACCGGCGACAGGCCCGCCGCGAGGCGGGCTTTTCATTTGCCCCCCTCCGCCGCGCGGCCAACCCTTGCGCCGTGCCCGACGCGCTTTCCGAAGCCTTCTCCCGCATCGACCTCTCCCAGGTCCCGAGCCCCTGCCACGTGCTGCACCGCGGGCTGCTGGAGGACAACCTCCGCACGCTGCGCTCGGTGATGGACCGGTCGGGCGCCAAGGTGCTGCTGGCGCTCAAGGGCTTCGCGCAGTTCAGCGAGGCGAAGCTGGTCTCGCGCTACCTCGCGGGCACCACGGCGAGCGGCATCCACGAGGCGCTGCTGGGGCGAGAGGAGTTCGGCGGCGAGGTGCACGCCTACTCCCCCGCCTTCAAGGACGAGGAGTTCGAGCGGCTGCTGCGGGTCGCCGACCACATCTCCTTCAACTCGCCCGCGCAGTGGCGCCGGTTCCGTGAGCGCGGGCTCGCCGCGCCGCGCAAGGTCTCCTTCGGCCTGCGGGTCAATCCGGAGCACGCCGAGGTGGAGGTGGAGCTCTACAACCCCTGCGCGCTGGGCTCCCGTCTCGGCACGCCGCGCTCGGAGATCCGCTCGAAGGACGACCTGGCCGGACTCGAGGGGCTGCACTTCCACACGATGTGCCAGCAGGGCGCCGACGTCCTGCAGCGCACGGTGGCGGCCTTCGAGTCGCGCTTCGGGGAGTTCATCCCGGGGCTGAAATGGGTCAACTTCGGCGGCGGACACCACATCACGCGCCCGGGCTACGACCTCGACCTGCTGGTCAGGGTGATCGCGGACTTCCGCGCGCGCTGGGGCGCGGGCATCCAGGTCTACCTCGAGCCGGGCGAGGCGATCGGCATCGGCACGGGCGTGCTCGTGGGCACGGTGCTCGACGTGGTCCGCAACGGGATGGAGATCGCCATCCTGGACGTGTCCGCGACCTGCCACATGCCCGACACGCTGGAGATGCCCTACCGCCCGGACATCGTGGGCGGCGACCTTCCCGGCAGGCTGCCCCACACCTACCGCCTCGGCAGCTCGACCTGCCTCGCGGGCGACGTGATCGGCGACTACTCCTTCGCGGAGCCGCTCCGCCCGGGCCAGCGGCTAGTGTTCCTGGACATGTCGCACTACACCTTCGTCAAGAACACGACCTTCAACGGGGTGCCGCTGCCGGCCTTGGCCTCCTTCGACCCCGCCGACGGCAGGGTCCACGTGGTCAGGCGCTTCGGGTACGCGGACTACAAGGGCAGGCTGTCCTGAGGGCGGGGGCTTGACCCCAAGGGGGGCGTCGGGCATCCTGCGGGGAACATAAGCGCATGAAGACCTCTGAAATCGTACTCTCCCTCGTCGCCGCAACGTTCGCCGGCATCGCCGTCGTCACCTGGAACGGCGAAGCCGAAGCCGTCGAAAAGGCCGACAAGGCCCAGGCCGCCCTCAACGCGGCCAATGTCCGCAACGCCCAGCTGACCAAGGCTGACGGCGAACACCGCGCCCGCATCGCCGATCTCGAGAAGTCCCTGAAGTCCGCCGCCGCCGAGGCCGCCGACGCCAAGGGCCAGCTCAACGCCGCGGCCGAGGCCGCCCGCGCCGCCAAGAAGGACCTGGATGCCGCCCAGGCCGCCGCCAAGGACGCCAAGGACGCCCTCGCCAAGGCCTCGACGCGCGCCGCCGAACTGGAGAAGGCCCGCGCCGACGCCGCCGCCCAGGTGAACGCCCTTTCGACCGAACTCGCCGGACTCCGCAGCGGAGCCGAACTCCGCGACGCCCTCGAGCGCCGCAAGAAGGCCGCGCCCGACCTCGAGGCCGCCTCCGGCGCGCTCCGCGAGGCCAACGCCCGCGCCGCCAGGGCCGAGGCCCGCGTCAAGGAGCTGGAAGAGGAGCTCGCCCGGCTCAAGGGACGGGCCCGTGGCCTGGACAACGGCTCGTCGAACTACCGCGGCATCTGAGGGGGGCCGGAACCCGCTCGCAAAGGAGGCCCGCGCATGCGGGCCTTTTTTGCGGCCAAATAAAAGAGGCCCTCCTCCCAGAGGGCCCCAGCCATGAAGCTGTGACCTAAATCAGTAGTTGAACTGAAGCTGGAGCGCGAGGCGGCGCGAATCGGTGATGATCGCCGGCGCGGTGGTGCTGCTGTTGGTGCGCTCGTTCGACATGGTGTACATGAGGGTCAGCTCGCACTCCTTGCGCCACTGCCACTCGATGCCGATGTCGATCTCGTTCACGCACATCTTCGGGGCGTTGGTCGCGAACTTGCGGGCGCCGTCGAAGTAGTTCCAGCGGACGAAGGGGATGTACTCCGAAAGGCCCTGGACGATGCGGTAGTTGGCCATGATGTAGCCGCCGTGCAGGGACTGCGTATCGACCCGGGTCAGAGTGTCGTTCATCTGGGGGCCCTGGCCGGTGGTCCACTCGGCCTCGATGCCGAAGGGCTGGGGATACATCACGAAGGTCGCGAAGGCGCGGCGGTCCTTGAAGCCGTCGGCCACCGCGCCGGGGTAGGCGGCCGTGGTGTTGGCCGTGCGCACGCCATCGGTGGTCACCTTGAAGCGGCCGCTGTAGGCGCCGACGCCGGCCTCGTAGATCTGACCCTTCTCGGTCTTCCACGGGTAGCTGAGGCGCGCGAGGACATGGGGCTCGCCGTTGTTGTCCGACCGGTTGAGACCCGAGCCGCCGAAACCGCCGACGGTGAACACGCCGTAGTCTCCGGAACCCTTGAGGCCGTCCTTGACGAGGGACTTGAAGAGTTCGCGGGACTCCTTGGAGGCGTACATGTAGTAGACGCCCTGGTCACGTTCGCCTTCCACCGCGGAGTTGAGGGCCTCGGGGCGCTCCATCGCGAGGCGGTTCTGCGAGGACTGGAGGTTCACCCAGCCGTAGGGGACCTTGGACAGGCCCACGCGCACGCGGTGCTCCTTGAATTCATCGAGCGCTATGTCGGCGTAGATGTCGCGCGCCTGGAGGGCGAAGGTGGAGCCGCCGTTGTTGGCGGCGAAGTCCAGCTGGGAGTAGAGGTAGACGCGGCCGACGTCGCCGGCGATCTTGAAGCGGCCCCGGCGGATGACGAAAGACTCATCCTTGTTCACCGAGCGGTCGGCGGGCAGGCCGCCGGTGAGGTAGGCGGCGTCGTTGAGCTGCTCCGTGAAGCGGACCTGGGTGTAGCCGTCGATGGAGAGCTTCTCATACCACGGCGTCTCACGGGGGGTGCTGAGCTTGGCGATTGCGGCCTGCTGCAGCGCCTGAGCACGCTCCTCGGCGGTGATGATGCCCTTCTTGACAAGGAGATCGAGGGCGGGGTTGCGTTCCTGGGCGCCGGCGGGGATGACCGCCAGGGCGGAGGCCGCCAGCAGCGTGGACTTGAGGATGTTCTTCATGGGTGTATGTGCGTGAGTGCGACAGCATCCTCTCAAACAATCATGGCAGAACGGGGGCTGGAGCGTGAACAGTGCGTCACGCCGGCGTCACGGCCGCATGCCCGGCAGGTTACGGACGCGTTACGCCCGGCCCCCGAGGCAGGCCTCGAGTCCCGCCCGGACGTCGGCATGGACCGGCCTCCAGGCGAGTTCGCCAAGGATTCTCCCCGAATCGACGCGGCGGCTGGGCTGGGACCTCCCGCCCCGCCTCATGCGGGGTGCGGCCGCGGCATCGGGTACACACGTGGGCGGCGGAAGTCCGACGCGGAGCGCACTCCAGCGGGCCAGGTCCGCCTTGGTCAG
>JBJTIX010000142.1:0-5067 GCA_046095205.1 Opitutia bacterium | reverse complement strand
CCACTTGCCCCCTCTCCATCCCACGTGCCCCCTCTCCATCCCCTCGCAGCCGCCTCCGGCGGCCGCGCCTCACCGCGCGATGTCATCCCGCCCGAGCACGGTGATGCCGTGGCGGGAGAGGACGGAGGCGGCCAGATCCTGGGCTTCGGTGCGGATGATGAGTCCCCGGCGGCCGCCGGGACGGAAAAGGAAGGGGTAGACGTAGTGGATGTTGATCTCCGCGGCCAGGAGGGCGGCGGTCACGTCCTTGAGCTGTCCTTCGGACTGGAGCTCGATGGCCATGACGGGCACGACGTCGTGGGCGAAGTTGTGGTCGGCCAGGACCGTTTCGGCCTGCTCCGGGTAGTCCACCACGATGCGGATGATGGTGGAGTCGGTGGTGTCGACGAGGCACAGGGCGACGATGTGCACGTCGGCCGCGGCAAGGGACTGCACGAGTTCGTTGAAGCGCCCTACCTTGTTTTCGACGAAGATGGAGAACTGCCGGATGGCCCCGAGGTCGGGTTGGCTGCGTGTGTCAGGTGCCACGGCTATCCATGATGCCCGAAAAGCATCGAGATTCCAGCCTTTATGACGGTCACGGTGATTGACTGCGGCCCCGCTCAACCGAAGGTTCACGGCATGCTTCTGCCCTCATTGGCGCTCATAATCGCCCAGGCGCCGGCCCGTCTGCCCGAGACGGTGGTGGTCGAGACCCGGCAGGCGGCGGAGGTTTCCGAGGCCTCGCCCTCGGTTTCGCGCATAGACGGCGCGGGCGCGGTGGAGGCCGGCTACACGACGCTCGGCGGGGTGCTGGCCTCGGCGCCCGGAGTCTACGCGACGGAGCAGTCGGGCGAGGGCTCCCAGGCCTCCCTGTTCATCCGCGGGATGAACTCCACGCACACGGCGATCCTGCTCGACGGTCGGCGTCTGCCCCAGGGCTTCTCCGGCACCTACGAGCTCGGACGCTACCGCGTCTACGGTCTCTCCTCCATCGAGCTGCTGCGCGGTCCGGCCTCGGTCGCCTACGGCGCCAACGCCATCGGCGGGGTCGTGGACATGCGCCTGCCCGACCCTCTGTCCTCTCCTCGCGGCGGTTCGGCGCTCGCCGAAGGGGGTTCCTACGGGCGCGCCGCCGCCGCGGTCAGCGTCACGGCCAATGACGGCGCCTCCGGCCGCGACGCGGTCCGCGGGCTCTCGATCACGGCCACCTCGACGCGCGACGACGGCTGGCGCGACAACGGAGCGCGCGACGCCTCCACGGCGCTGCTCAGCGGCGCGTGGCGTCTCTCCCCGGGGCTGGTTGCGGACGTCGTGGGTTCGGTCGACCGCGGCCACGCCGGCCTGCCGGGTTCGGCCCCGGGCTCCTCAGGCGACCCCAATGACTGGCAGCGCGACGGCGGCTGGCTGCTCTCTCCGGGGGTGCGCTTCGACAACGGCGCGGTGCGCGGCGCCGCGTTCTGGTCGCGCGGCGGTTCCTCGGTCACGAGCCTCATCGACACCACCGGGCCCTTCGCCTTCACCTCCCACCAGCGCTACGTGCTCGAGCGCGACGAACTCACGGCCTACGCCGACTGGGCCGTGCGGCCCGACCTCGCCCTCGGTGCCGGGGTCACCTACGAGCGCAATGCGTTCGATCAGCGCATGCTCTCGCCCGGCGGGGTGGAGTGGCGCGACGTCCAGGAGTCCTTCGGCGGCTGGCTGAGGACGGACTGGCGCGTCACCCCGGCGGACCGCGTGCGCGCCACGGTGCGACAGGACGCCTTCACGGAGCACGACGGCCGCACGACGGGCGAGCTCGCCTGGTCGCACCGGCTCACCAAGGAGCTCGTGCTGCACGCCAAGGCGGGCACGTCCTACCGCACCCCCTCGGGCAACGATCTCGCCTACGGCACCGCGGGCGGCCTGCCGCTGCGCCCGGAGTCGTCGGTCGGCTACGAGATCGGCCTCCGGCATGAAGATCTCCTCCCCGGCGCGCTCTCCTGGACCCTCACGCTCTTCCGCAACGACCTCGAGGACCTCATCGACTTCGACCCGGCCAACTTCTACCTCGCCTACAACATCGCCGAGGCGCGCACCCAGGGCGCGGAGTTCTGGTGCGAGGCCCGTCCCGCGAAGGGCGTGCGGCTGTTCGGTTCCGCGACACTGCTCAGCACCGAGGTGCTGTCCCCGCTGGGCTACCTCGGCACCGCCGCCCAGGGCGAGCAGCTGCTCCGCCGTCCCGACTTCGCGCTCAGCCTCGGCGCCGAATTCATCCCGCGCGAGGAATGGATCTTCGGGCTGGCCGTCGTGCATCTGCGCGGCCGCGAGGATTTCGACTTCAACGCCTTCAGCCGCGTGGACCTTCCCGACGCCAGCTTCGTGCGCCTGTGGGTCCGCCGGTCCATCGGGGACAAGACCGACCTCTCCCTGCGCGTCGAGAACCTGACCGGGGAGGACGCCCCGCCCGCCGCGCTGGGCTTCGGCCCGCAGCCCCGTTCCGCCTACCTCGGCGTCACACGCCGTTTTTAGGTAATTCCCCAATAAAATTGGGGGTAGGGCGTGGGCGTAGGGGTGGCATTAGTAAAACTAAATATTTCGACAAAATCCCCTTATCGGGGTTTAATCATATGTGAGGGAAGTGCCCGCGGCTTTCCTCGAAACCCAAACCCAAACCCCATGATCAACTCACGTCTGATCGGAACGGTCGCTCTCGTCGTCGCCGCAGGTATCGCCGCGGCGGCCAATTCTCCCGCCCCGCAGTCTCCGGAAATCTCCACGGAAGAGTCCGCGCTCCTCGCGCCGTCCAAGCGGCCGGCGCTGCGCGTGCGCCCGTTGCTGCGTCCGCCGACTCCCAACGTCAATCCGTCCCGCCCGGCGCTCGGCGATCCGCTGCCCGGACTCAGCCCCGCGCAGCTCGAGCTGTTCGTCGATGGCAAGATCGACTTCGAAAAGACCGAGGACGTCGAAGGCGGCCTTGGTCCGGTCTTCAACGAGGGCTCCTGCGTCGCCTGCCACAGTTCCGGCGCCACGGGCGGAGGCGGCGTGCGCAACGTCACGCGTTTCGGCCGCGTCACCTCGGCCGGCTTCGATCCGCTCGAATCCCTCGGCGGCTCGCTCCTGCAGGACCAGGCCATTCTGCCGATCGCGCTCGAGCGTGTCCCGCGTGAGGCCAACCTCGTGGTGCGGCGCAACTCGACTCCGGTCTTCGGCCTCGGCCTGATGGAGGCCATCCCCGATGCCACCATCCTCGCCAACGTGCGCCGGCAGCCGGTCGATGGCGTGACGGGCAAGGCCAGCCTGGTGACGGACGTCATCAGCGGGCAGAAGCGGGTGGGGCGTTTCGGCTGGAAGGCCCAGCAGGCCACGGTGCTCGGCTTCGCGGCCGACGCCTACCGCAACGAGATGGGCGTGACCAACCGCTACTTCCCGACCGAGAACGCGCCCAACGGCGACGCCATCCGCCTCGCGAAGTCGGACTTCGTGCTCGATCCCGAGGATGCCCCCGCGACCGGTCTGGCCGACTTCGAGAAGGTCGCGAACTTCATGAAGTTCCTCGGCGCGCCGCCGGCCGCGCCCGCGACGCCCGGGGCCAACGCCGGCCGTCAGCTCTTCGAGGCCGCGGGCTGCGTGCTCTGCCACGTCCCGTCCATGCAGACCGGCCCGAGCAGGATCGCCGCCTTCGACCGCAAGGAGGTCCGCCTGTATTCCGACCTCCTCCTGCACGACATGGGTTCGCTGGGCGACGGCGTCGTCCAGGCTCCGGCCGGCCCGCGCGAGATGCGCACCGCGCCGCTGTGGGGACTGCGTTATAGCGCGCCGTATCTCCATGACGGCCGCGCGACCACCGTCGACGCCGCCATCTCCGCGCACGACGGCGAGGGCAGGGTCTCCCGCGAACGCTACCAGAGGTTCAGCCCCGCGCAGAAGAGGCTGCTGGCCGAATTCCTGATGACCCTCTGATCCGGATTCACGGCGTCGACACGGGGCGGCCTGCGGGCCGCCCCTTTTGTCTGGTGAGCAACGTAGGTGGCATTCCCGTAACTTGTTGCTTGCGCTTCTGGGCCGCTGGCACAGTTTCAAATCAGGTGTGTAGGCGGCTAAGACCCGCCGAGATACCTCCTAGGGGGGCGCGAAAGCGCCCCCTTCTTCTTTGACCACGATTGTTGCGCCCTTTTCAGCAAACAGCGCTTCGCATCGTTTCAGCATGCTGTCGGCCCGGGTCTTTCGGAAAAGCGCGTTGGGTTCGAAGGCCTGCTTGGTGAGGTATGCAAGCAGGTCGCATAGCTGCAGCAGCGGGCTCTGCCGCGAGTCGCGACCGAAAGGTTCGTCGATCAGCAGATCTCCTATGTTCAGCGCTGCATTTATTTCGTTTAGCCATGCCGCGGATGGGGCCGTGCGGTGATCGTCGCAGATGACGGCAAGCCCCGGTGCGGAGCAGCGGGCATGACCCTCATGGGAGACGATGTGCTTGGAGGCGGCGCCCAGTAGCGCCAGCCATGCCGCCCTGTTGACGTCCCTGAGGCCCCGACCCTTTTCGACTACGACCCTCAGCGGCGTAAGTCGCCTCTCGCGCCTGATCATTTCAACCGCGTGCAGTACCGATTGCACGCGCTGGCCTCTCCTGGTCCCATGATGCTCGTGGCTGCGCCCCAGCATTTCGCACGCATGCAGCTCCGCCTGCCTGGGGTAGCCGTACTGCTCCTGGATCCGCCTCCGCATGCGGCCGATCGCCTCGTGAGCCTCGTGCCATTCCGCGTGATGCACCATCAGGCCGCTCAGCGTGAAGGTTCTGGTCTGCGAGCCTTCCAGTCCCGTATCGCCGCTTTCATCAACATACAGCAGGTGCATGCCGGTCGATTGGTCTGGGCCCTGACACTTTATCAAAGCAGGGAATCCAGACTTCTTGCTGGGGGTTTGTGCCCTGATTGATGTCGCTCCTCCCTTGGCTTGACCCCTGCGCTGCGCGCCCCATTAATGACCTTCCTTCGAATTGACGGAGGACCTGGAGAGGTGGCTGAGTGGCCGAAAGCGCCCGTTTGCTAAATGGGTATACCCCAAAAGGGTATCGTGGGTTCGAATCCCATCCTCTCCGCCACTTTCTGAAGA
>JBJTIX010000141.1:0-5463 GCA_046095205.1 Opitutia bacterium | reverse complement strand
CGCCCGGAGAGATGCCCGGGAGCGCCCCGGCACCGTCGCCACGCGAACCCCGGAGGGTGTCCGCGAAGAGCTCGCCGCGGAGCCGCGCTCCGTCGCCCTCGAGCGCGGCGTAGTACCGGCGTGCCTCGGCGCCGTAGAGATGGGCCGGTACCGGGGTGAAATCGTAGCGCACCAGCTCCTCCGCGCCGCCGAGGCTGAAGTCGGGGCCGCCGACACCCGTGAGGTCGGGCCCGAAGCCGTTTTCGATGAGCGCGATGAAGGAGGCGTAGCGGTTGTAGAAGGCGGAGACGCTGCCGGTGAACCGACCGGCGACCTTGGCGACCTCCCACTCCACCCCGTAGCCGCGCTCCTTGCCCAGACCGCGGTCACCGACCTCGTAGGCGTCCGTGCCGACGTGGGGCCCGTCGGCGAAGAGCTCCTGGTAGTTGGGCGAGCGCTCGACGCGGCTCACGATGAACGTCGTGCGCCATTCCGCGCCGAGATCCTTCTCGAGGGCGGCGGAGAGGCCGAGGGGGGTGAACGAGCGGCGGGCGGCGGGCGGATTGCTCGCCAGACCCTCATGGGTCCAGGCGTCGGCCGAGACGGAATCGCGCTGGACGCGGAAACCGTAGCGTAGGCGCAGGCCGGGGGCGCCGAGCGGCGTCATGAAGGAGCCGAACAGGCCGAAGTTGCGGTTGGTCGTCGTGGGAAGGAAGGCCTCGTCGCCGGTGACCTCGAAATCGAAGGACCCGCCCTGGACGCCGATGACCGCCTCGGTCGAGCCGATGCGGGCGAGGGTGAGGTCAACGCGGGCGTCGAAGCCCTGGTTGGCGAAGCTCGATCCGGCGACGCCGGACTCGAACTCCGTGTGCCGGTAGTCCGTGAAGCCCGCGCGCCAGGCGACCTTGCTGACCGCGCCGCCGAGCCGGGACTCGCCGGCGAGGTCCCAGCGCCGCTGGACCAAGCCGATGACGACGCCCGGTTCCGCCACGCCGTAGTCATTGTCGAGTCCCGACCAGGACAGGCCGACGAATCCGCCGTCCCAGACCCGGCTCGCGCCGAGCCCGCCGCCGAAGGCCTCCGACCCGGTGTCGGCGACCCGACCGACCGGCGTGCGCAGGTCGTCGGTGCCGCGCGCAAAGCCGTCGGCCTGCACCACCCAGTCGCCCGCGGTCGCGTGCGCCTTCACGCCGCCCGAGGCGAGGCCGTCGACCGAACCCGTGCGACCGACGAGCGTGACGCCCTGGCCGAGGCGCTGCGCGGCGATGCGCGTGTCGGTGAGATTGACCACCCCGCCGAGGATGCTGGTCGAGTAGAGCAGCGCCGAGGGGCCGCGGAAGACCTGCATCTCGCGCAACGAGAGCGGATCCAGCCCCACCGCATGGTCGGGGCTGGCGGCGGAAGCGTCGAGCAGGGCCGTGCCGTTCTGCAGGATGCGGATCCTGTCGCCGTCGAGGCCGCGCACGATCGGCCGGCCCGCATTGGGACCGAACTGGCTGTTGGCCACGCCGGGCAGCGAACCGAGCGCCTCCCCGACGTTGGAGGAGGACAGCAGGGCGAGCTCGCCCGGCCCGATCAGCAGTGCGGCCGTGTCGGCCAGCACCGGGGCGCCAATCGTGGTGCCCTTGACCGTGATCGTCTCCATCGCCCTGGGCGCCGACTGGCCCAGCAGAAAATAAGCATATGCCGCACTGACAATAAAAACGACCGTGTGCCGATTCATCGGACCTCGCACAAAACATGCTAAAAACTATGATGCAAGTAAATTGCATTAATAGCCGTAAGGTTGCACTCCCCCCTTCCCTCACGCTGGATGGCATGCACCCCGACCCATGAAGGATTCTGAAAGAACCCCGGATCACATCCATTCCGACGCCTTTCTGGCGAAACTCATGCGCGACCAGCTCAAACTGTCCGTGGCCTGCGCCCTGTGCTTCGTCGTGGCGCTCATCGCCCTGCCCCTCCTGAACTACTGGCAGCCCGAGCTGATGGCGCGCCGCGTGGGCGGCTTCACCCTCACCTGGCTGATCCTCGGCGTGCTCTTCTTCCCGTTCGTCTGGGTCATCTCCTACGTCTTCATCCGGCGCTCCATCGCGCTGGAGGAGGCCGAAGCCAGGGCCGCCAAGGACGGTCCCCGCGCCTGAGCCATGACGCCCCTTCTCGCCGTGTCCGTGGATCCCTGGATCGCCGCCCTCGCCCTCCTGACCGTCGCCGTCACCGTCGCGATGGGCTTCTGGTCCGCCGGCAAGTCCAAGAGCGCGGGCGACTTCTTCGTCGCCGGCCGCTCCGTCTCCGTCGGCTGGAACGCCTCCGCCATCTCCGGCGAGTACCTTTCCGCCGCGTCCTTCATGGGCGTCGCCGGCATGGTGATGCTCAACGGCTACGACGCCCTGTGGTACCCCGTGTGCTACGCCTGCGGCTACCTGTTCCTCCTGCTGTTCATCGCCGGCCCCCTGCGCCGCTTCGGCGCCTACACCATCCCCGACTTCGCCGAGGGCCGCTACGACTCCCCGCTCTTCCGCAAGATCGCCGTCTGCTTCGTGCTCTTCATCGGCTTCTTCTACACCATGCCGCAGATGAAGGGCGCGGGCACCACACTCGCCTACATCTTCCCCGGCCTGCCCTACTGGGCGGGCGTCGTCGTGGTCGGCGCGGTCATCACCCTGAACGTCTCCCTCGGCGGCATGAAGGGGATCACCCTCGTGCAGGCCTTCCAGTACTGGCTGAAGATGTTCGCGATCGCCCTGCCCGTGTTCGTGCTGGCCTCCGTCGTGGGCCACTATCACGAGCACCTCGGGGCCAACGCCGCGGCCGACGGCGCGCCGCCCGCCGTGGAGCGCAAGGCCCTGCCGCCCAAGGCCCCGCGCGACGGCCAGTGGATCGCACCCTTCGGCAGCCTGACCACCAAGGCCGTGGACGCCGCGATCAAGTCCGCGCCCTCGCCCGAGGCGAAGGCTGAGCTGGAGGCCTCCCGCCGGCCCTATTCCCTGCTCTACACCTACTCGCTGATCATCGCCCTCGTGTGCGGCACCGCCGGCCTTCCGCACATCCTCGTCCGCTTCTACACCAACCCCGACGGCGTGGCGGCGAAGCGCACCACGATGTGGGTCATGATCCTCATCGGCGTCTTCTACGTCTTCCCGCCCGTCTACGGCGTCCTCGGCCGCTCCCTCACCCCCGAGCTCTACGAGGCCGTCGGCGCGAAGGGCACCGACAAGGTCGTGCTCGAGCTGCCCACCCTGCTGGCCGGCAAGGACCACCCCCTGCTCGGCTCGATCCTCTCGGGCGTGACCTGCGCCGGCGCCTTCGCCGCGTTCATGTCCACCTTCTCCGGCCTGCTCGTCTCGATGACCGGCGCCCTCGCGCACGACATCTACGGACGCATCCTGCGCCCGCAGTCCACCCCCGAGCAGCGCCTGCGGGCCTTCAAGTGGTCCTCCGTCATCGTCGGCGGCCTCGCCGTCGCGCTCGGCACCCAGGTCGAGAAGCCCAACATCAACTTCCTCGTCGGACAGGCCTTCGCCATCGCCGCCGCGAGCTACTTCCCCCTGCTCTTCATGAGCGTGTGGTGGCGCGGCATGACGATGAAGGGCGCGGCCGCCGGCATGCTCGGCGGCGGTCTCGCGGCCCTGGCCGCGATCACGCTGACCACCCTCTCCGACGTCTACTCCGTGCAGTCCCTCGCCGACTTCTGGGTCGCGCATCCGCTCGCGCGCATCCTGTGCGAGCAGCCCGCCATCTGGGCCGTGCCGCTCTCCATCGGCCTGATGATCGTCGTCTCCAAGGCGACCGCCGCCTCCGTCCCCGGCGACGTCCGCATGAAGATGCTGGTGCTGCACGCGCCGGAGTCCCTCGGGCTGAAGCAGGAGTACATCAAGGAGCACGAAGGCCTCGGCCACTGAGCCGGCGCTCACTTGAAACTTGGAAATCCCCCCGCCCGCGGATTTGCTGGGCGGGTGCAGGATTCCGCCCATGACGAGGAGGAGCTGTCCGTCTACCGCAAGGTGCAGGCGGCGGCCCTGCTCATCCCGGCCGGCACGCTCTGGGCCGCGGGCAGGATGGCGTCGGGCGGGCTCGACGTCTGGCTCGGCCGCGTGAGCGACGCCACCGGACGCATGCTGATGCTGGGCGTGAAGATCGCGATCCCCGCGGCCCTTTGCGGCGCCATCGCCGCCTACCTCTGCGGACAGGACCACCCCTCGCGCCCGGTGCGGGCCGCCGCCTGGATCCTGCTCGCGGGCAACCTGATGATTCCTCTCGCTTGGGCCGTCCTCTGGCTCATCAAGGGCTGAGCCATGGCCGGCCCCGTCGTCATCGTCACCCGAGGCAGCCCCCTCGCCCTGCAGCAGGCGCACGACGCCGCCGGCCGGGTGCGGTCGGCCCTGGGCGTGGAGACCGAGGTGCGCGTCGTCACCACCACCGGCGACCGGCAGGCCGCCTGGTCGCTCGAGAAGCAGGGCGGCAAGGGCCTCTTCACCGCGGAGCTCGAGCAGGCGCTCCTCCGCGGCGAGGCCGACCTCGCCGTGCACAGCTCGAAGGACCTGCCGACGCAGATGCCGGAGGGCCTGACGATCGCCTGCTGCCTCCGCCGCGAGGACGCCCGCGACGTCCTGGTCCGCCGGGCCGCCTCCTCCGCCCTCTCGAAGGTGGCGACGGGCAGCCCCCGCCGCCGCGCGCAGGGCGCGCTCATGCTCCCGCAGGCCGCCTGGACCGAACTCCGCGGCAACGTCGACACGCGCCTGAAGAAGATCGCCGCCGGGGAGGCCGACGGATCCTTCCTCGCCGCCTCCGGCCTGGACCGCCTCGGCATCGCCTCCTGGGAGGGGCTGTCCTTCGAACGCGTGGACCTCGACCGGATGGTGCCCGCCGCCGGCCAGGGCGCCGTGGCGCTGCAGTGCCGCACGGCCGACGCAGCCCGCTTCGCGGCCGTGGGCTGCGCGACGACGACCTTCTCCGTGTCGGTGGAGCGGCTCTTCCTCGCCAAGCTCGGCGAGGGCTGCCACACGGCGTTCGCCTGCCATCACGCCGGGGGCAAGGTGCGGCTCTTCCGCTCCGACTTCGGCCACCGTGCGGCGCCCTTCCCCGCCGCGGACCTCGCCGGCGCATCCCGGCTCGCGGACGACATCCTCCGCTCCATACTGCCGTCCCGATGAGCAAGACGCCCCTGCGAGACCGACTCGTGGTGCTGACCCGGCCCGAAGGCCGCGGCGCGGACTGGAAGGAGTCCCTGGCCGAGGCGGGCGCGGCCGTCTCCGAGCTCCCCCTCATCGCCATCAGCTTCGAACCCGACGACGCGGTGCTCACCGAAGTCCTCGACGGCATCAGCCAGTACGACTGGATCGTCTTCACCAGCGCCAACGGCGTGCGGGGCTTCTTCGACCGCTTCTTCGAACGCTTCAGCGACCTCCGCGCCGTCGGCGGCGCGCGCTTCGCCTGCGTCGGCCCCGCCACCGAACGCCAGCTCCGCTCCTACCACCTGGAGTC
>JBJTIX010000140.1:0-1815 GCA_046095205.1 Opitutia bacterium | reverse complement strand
CTGCGGGTGGTCCGGCGTCTGCGTGACGAAGATGAGCGCGTCGATCGAGGAGGGGTCGACATCGAGCGCGGCGAACAGCCGGCGGGCGGCATCCTCGCAGAGGTCGAGGGCGGTCACGCCGGGCGGAGCGACCAGGCGCTTCCTGAGGCCCACCGTCGTGGACACGCGTTCGAGCTGGGCGCGGTCGATCCCTGCGGCGAGGCCGTCGGCGATGAAATCGCGTTCGACCGACCCGGTGGTGACGGTCAGGCCGGCGAGGCGGAAGTTGGAGAGGGAGGAGCGCAAGGGGGCGGGGGTCAGGCACGTGGGCCGGAGAACGGTCCGTAAGGCCCGCCTGCGGGCAGCTCAGCCGCCTGCTCCCGGGAAAGATCGACCACCTTGGGCGCAAACCCGGGAATGGAGTGAAGGACCCAGGCGAAGACCATGGGGAGATTGTGGCAGATGGTGAATACCACCAGCGAGGCGAAGCCGTCGCGGTAGAGCTGAAGAAAGGACATGACGAAGACGCAGTAGACGTAACGCCCGAATCGGTCCATGGGCCCGGCCGTGGCCCTCATGCACCAGACCGTCAGCACATAGGCCAGCAGCAGGGGCGCCAGGAGGACCCCGGCCAGCCGGAAGTTGAAATAGGCCTCGCCCGTGTAGGTGATGATTCTGCCCTCGGCGATGAACGGCCTAAGCGGAGTGGAGATCACTTCGAGGTGATCGGCCAGCCCCGGCTTCCCCTTCCAAACTGTGCGCGGCACGGGGAGGGTAAGCACCGCCAGATAGGTGCGCCCCTTGAAGACCACTTCGGCGTCGTCCACAAGGGAGATGGCGCCGGCCATCTGGTCGAGAAACTGCTCGTTGGACACCGCCTCCTCGTAGGATGATTTCGTGACAAACGCCTCGGTCACCAGATGCAGCGCCTCCTGATTGTCTCCGGCCTGATAGGCGCGCCCAATCTGTTTCAAGCGGGGGAAAATGAGCAGCAGGCAGGCGGCTGCCACCAGCAGGGCGACATTCGGCCAGCGGCGATCACGGCCTTGAAGAAAATAACAGGTCAGCAAGATGAGGGGCAGGAGGAGCATGTGCCGGTGATAGCCCTGCGTGCCGACCACGAACAGATAGAGCCCCAGGGGCACAACGAGGACGGTCCTGAACCCGTAGGCCGCGATCAGGAGCGAGAGGCATCCGAATGGCCACATGGCCATCACGGCGAAATACTGCGTCTGCGTGAAAAAGTTATCCGAAAAATTCCCCGCCTGGATGGAGAGGAAGGCCGTCACGCCGGCCGGCAGACAGAAGAGGCAGACCAGGAAGATGACCGTGCGATTGATGGGACGACGTTCGACGGGGCGCTGACTGCGCGAATCGGCGACCTTGTAGCCCCACCAGCACCCGGCCGCGAACGCGATGAGGGCGAGGTCGGAGTAGATGACCGCGCGAACGAGCTCATCGGAAGTGATCACCTCGCGCTCCGGCTGGCCGTAATAGAGCGGCGGCGCGCCGGCGACGAGCTGCCAGGCCCGCCAGGTCACGGTGTAGCCGTGGAAAAGGAGGTACATCGTGAGCGGGTGCCAGAAGGCGCCGCGCCGCACGAGCAGCATGACCGCCACGATGAAGAGCACCGTGTCGATCAGGGCGTATGGAATGAGGGAGTCCAATGGGAGAGACTAGATTAGTTGAACAGTTGAAAGGTTGGCCAGTTGGCCAGAGGGGAGCAGGCGGGATTAGTTGATCGGTTGAACAGAGGGCCAGTTGGCCAGAGGGGGAAGCTGGCTGCAATTTGATCAACTCATAGTCCTTTTCTGGCCCTCCGGCCCTCCGGCCAAC
>JBJTIX010000139.1:0-14582 GCA_046095205.1 Opitutia bacterium | reverse complement strand
GGTGAAGGGAAGGTCTGACGCGTGCTGCTGGTCATCGATAACTACGACTCCTTCACCTACAACCTGGTCCAGTACTTCGGCCAGCTGGGAGTCGAGCAGAAGGTTTTCCGCAATGACCAGATCACGGTCGAACAGGCGCTCTCCATGCATCCGCCCGCCCTGGGGCCGGCTCCTGCCCTGGCCCCAAAAGAACCTCTCTCGCCCCGGTCCCTGCCCCTGTCCCTGCCTTGGTGAATTCATACCCAAACCCCTCGAAAGTAGACCTTTACAGAGGGAGGCGGGTGTGAATAACTTGTGGAAGGCATGAAACAGCGCACCCTCGGCAAAGAGGCCTCGGTGAAAGGCAAGGCCCTGCACACCGGCCAGGAGGTGACCCTGACCCTGCGTCCGGGGGCCCCGGGAACGGGCATCGTCTTCCGCCGCATCGACCTGATCGGCAAGCCCGAGGTCCGTCCGGTCTCCGAGATGGTGACCGAGCTGGAGCGCAAGACCACCGTGTCCTCCGAGTCAGTCAAGCTGCACACCATCGAGCACGTGCTTTCGGCCCTCAGCGGCATGGGCGTCGACAACGCCGTGGTCGAACTGGACGCCTCGGAACCCCCGATCGTGGACGGCTCAGCCCGGCCCTTCACCACCCTCGTGCACCAGTGCGGCCTCGTGAACCAGGAGCAGGACCGCGAGGTCTACGCCCTCACGCAGCCCATCACGATCAACGAGGGCAGCCGCTCCATCATCGCCCTGCCCTTCGACGGCTTCCGCATCACCTGCACCTCGGCCGACGACCGCGGCATCCATACGCAGCACCTCACGATCGACATCGATCCCGAGACCTACGCCGCCGAGATCGCGCCCGCCCGCACCTTCACCGTCTACGAGGACATCGAGGGACTCCTGAAGAAGGGCCTCATCCAGGGCGGTTCGCTTGACGCGGCCATCCTGCTCAAGGGGAACAAGATCGTCAGCAAGGAGCCCCTGCGGTTCGGCGACGAGCTCGTGCGCCACAAGATCCTGGACATCATCGGGGACATCGTGCTGGCCGGCGTGCGCGTGAAGGCCCACATCATCGCCGTCCGCCCCGGACACGCCCTGAACGCCCGCCTCGCCGCGGCCATCCGCCAGCAGTGGCAGGAGTCCAAGACCGCCGCCAAGCCGAGGCCCGCCGCCAAGGCCGGCAAGGTCGAGGCGCCCGTCGCCCCCATCGGCAACGCCCTCGACATCCGCCAGATCCTCAACGCCCTGCCCCACCGCTACCCCTTCGTGATGGTGGACCGGGTGGTCGAGCTGAACGACGACTCCCTCGTGGCGATCAAGAACGTCACGGTGAACGAACCCTACTTCCAGGGGCACTTCCCCGGGCAGCCGATCATGCCGGGCGTGCTGCAGGTGGAGGCGATGGCCCAGGCCTCCGGCCTCATCATGCTGCGCCGGGCCAAGGCCGACGAGGCGCCCAAGGTCGTCTTCTTCATGAGCGCGGACAAGGTGAAGTTCCGCAAGGCGGTCGTGCCGGGCGACGTGCTCGAGATCCGCGCCAAGCTCACCAAGGTGCGCGGCCGCATCGCCCAGGCGGAGTGCGAGTGCTTCGTGAACGGGGAGTCGGTCTCCTCGGCCGAGCTGCTCTTCACCATCGCCGACTCCGTCAACCAGGACTGAACGGATGGCCGCCCGCATCCACCCGACCGCCATCGTCGAGCCGGGCGCCCGGCTGGGCGCGGACGTCGAAGTGGGCGCCTACGCCTTCGTCGGCGCCGACGTCTGCCTGGGTGACCGGACGAAGGTCCTGCACCACGCCACGGTCGAAGGCCGCACGGAGACCGGGCCTGACTGCGAGATCCATCCCTACGCCCTCATCGGAGGCCGCACGCAGGACCTGAAGGCCCGCCCCGGCCGCCCGGGCCTGCGCATCGGGGCCAGGAACATCTTCCGCGAGTACGTCAGCGTGCACCTCGGCACCCAGGAGGGCGAATGGACCGTCCTGGGCGACGACAACGTGCTGCTGGCCTATTCGCACATCGCCCATGACTGCGCGATCGGCAGCCACCTGGTGATGTCGAGCCATTCGGCCGTGGCGGGCCACGTCCACGTCGGCGACCACGTCAACATCGGCTGGAACGCCGGCATCCACCAGTTCTGCCGCATCGGGGACCACGCCATGGTGGCCGCCTGCTCCAAATGCGTCCAGGACGTGCCGCCGTTCGTCATCGCCGACGGCAACCCCTGCGAGACGAAGATGATCAATGTGGTGGGGCTGAAGCGCTCCGGCTTCACCGACGACGAGATCGCGACGGCCAAGCTGATGCACCGCCTGTTCTACCGCGACGGCCTCAACACCACGCAGGCCATCGAGAAGGCCCGGGCGCTGCCGGAGGCCTCCGGACGCGTCGTGAAGGCCTTCCTCGACTTCGCCGCGGCGAGCAAGCGCGGCCTCGCCTGAAAACAGAAGGGCCGCGGATCGCTCCGCGGCCCTTTGCATTGTCTGAGGCGACGGCTCAGGCCACGCGCTCGACGACGAGCGGGGGCATGTTCGGGCGCTTCGGGGCGAGGCGGTAGGCGTCGCGGAAGTAAGGCAGCGCGGCGTCGACCTTGGCCTCGTCGTTGTAATGGATCATGATCAGCGGCTCGCCCTGCTTGACCTGCGTGCCGACCTTGCGGATCTCGGTGACGCCGACCGAGGGGTCGAGCGTGCCGTCCTTGAGCGTGGCGAGCATCCGGACGCCCTGGGCGATCTTGCCGGCGTCGATGGTGTGCACGTAGCCGCGCTTGGGAGCGGGGAGCTTGCGGATGAACTTCGCCTTCGGGAACTTCGACGGGTCGTCGATCCAGTCGGTGCGGCCGCCCTGGGCGCGGACCATGGCCTTGAACTTCTCGAGCGCGGTGCCGTCCTTGAGGTGCTTCTCGACGGTCTGCTTGGCGGAGAGCGTGGAACCGGCGACACCGGCCAGGCGCACGACCTCCATGCCGAGCTTGAGGACGAGGTCCTGCAGGTCCTCGGGCCCTTCGCCCTTGAGGAGACGGACGGCCTCGAGCACCTCGAGCCCCGTGCCGACGGAGTCGCCGAGGGGCTGGTTGATGTCGGTGACGAGGGCCACGCACTTGCGGTTGAGCGAGCGGGCCACGCGGGTGACGATGCGGGCCAGCTGCTTGGCCTGCTCGAGGTCGCGGATGAAGGAGCCGTTGCCCCACTTCACGTCGATCACCAGGCCTTCGCAGCCTTCAGCGAGCTTCTTGGAGAGGATGCTGCCGGTGATGAGGGGCAACGAGGGGATCGTGCCGGTCTTCTGGCGGAGCTGGTAGAGGATGTCGTCGGCCGGGGCGATCTCGCGGCACTGCTCGGTGACGCCGCAGCCGGTGCGCTCGAGCTGCTGCTTGAACTGGTCCATCGTGGCCTTGCCCTTGAAGCCCGGGATGGAGCTCAGCTTTTCCACGGTGGAGATGCAGAACTCCTCGTCCTTGCCGTTCATGCCCGGCATGACGACGCCGGCGGCGGCGCCGAGGGGGCCGAGGACCATGGAGGTCTTGTCGCCCACCCCGCCGGTCGAGACCTTGGCGATCTTGGGCTGGGTCAGGCGATCGAGGTCGATCACGTCTCCCGAGAGGCGGAGCTCCTCGGCGAGGTCGGCGGTCTCCTGGGCGGACATCTGCTTGAAGTAGATGGCCATGGCCAGGGCGGCCTGCTGGGCCTCGGGCATCTCGGCGTCCATGACGGAGTCGACGATCTGCCGGATTTCGTCAGCGGTGAACTCGCCGCCATCCCTCTTCTTCTAGATTAGGGCGGCAAACGTGGGCTTTTCCTTCTTTCTGATGTCCAAGATTTTTTCGGCCATAAGTGCTTAGTGTTTAGAAGGTTAGGTCCGGCCTGCCGTCGGGCAGGGGGCGGACACGCTGATATGAAACTTTTCCTTGAAAAGTCGATTCAAAAACGGCAGAGGGCCGGAACTTTCTGCTCCGACCTCCAAAAACCGCGGTTAAAGTCCGCCTAACCGACTCGCCGCCGAAAATAATCAGGGAAGTCGCACTTTGAAAAACGCGTCTTTTCCCAGAGTTATCGCGGGCATGCCCGCGAAGGAAAACGCCGAAGATCCGAACCAGGGTCCGTGGGAGGGGTCGCCGCCCATCCTGGGCGACACGTAAGCGAAGAGCATGTCGACCTCGCCGGCGTCGAGCAGCGAGGAGGCCAGGCGCGGGCCCGCCTCGATCATGACGCCGACCACGCCTTCGGCGGCGCAGCGGGTCTTCCAGGCCCCGATGAAGCCGTCGGCCGGGCCGGGCAGGGCCCAGACCGAGATGCCCTCCGCCTCATACCAGGCAGCGTCGGCGGCGCGCAGCTCGGACTGGAGGCCGACGACCACCGTCCGGTCGCGATAGTGGTCATCGAACAGACGCAGGCCGCGCTTGCCGGCGGAACGGAACCGTCGGTCCAGCACGAAGCGCCGCGGGCAGCCCTCCGGGCCGTCGTCACGGGCCGTCAGCCGTGGGTTGTCGGCGAAAAGGGTGTCGACGCTGACGGCCACCGCGGGAAAGAGCCGGCGCCAGCGGTGGACGTCGGCCCGCGCCTCCGGACCGGTGATGTCGCGGGACTCCCCGGGCAGGGACACCAGCCGGCCGTCGAGCGTCGAGGCGACCTTGAGGACCGTCAGGGGGGTGCCTTCGACGATCCAGTGGTTGAAGATGAGGTTGAGGTCGGTGCAGGCCTCCGAGAGCACGCCCTCCACCACCGCGACGCCGGCCTTGCGCAGCAGGTCCAGCCCTCGCCCCGCGTGGGCCGGGTTGGGATCGAGCGCGCCGACCACGACCGTACGGATGCCTGCGGCCAGAATGGCGTCGACGCAGGGAGGCGTGCGTCCGTGCGTGCAGCAGGGCTCCAGGGGCACGTGGAGGACGGCATCGGGCGCAGGACGTCGTCCCAGGGCCTTCAGGGCGGCGACTTCGGCGTGCGGACCGCCCGCCTTAGCGTGATGGCCTTCGGCGACCACCCTGCCCCCCTCGGTGATGACGGCGCCCACCATCGGATTGGGATGCGTCGCACCCCAGGCCCGCCGGGCCAGCTCCAGCGCGCGGAGCATCGGGGGCTCGGCGGCGGAAGCGGACACCTTCAGCGGTTGCGCTTGCGCGGACCGGCGGCGGCCTTGGGACCGCCCGGGGTCAGCTGGGGCTCGGAGTAGTAGCGGAAGCCCTCGAGCTTGCGGCGCTCGATGGGGCGGCCGAGCAGCTGCTCGATCTGCTGCAGATGATGCATCTCGTCCGGCGAAAAGAGCGTGAAGGCCTCCCCTTCGGCCGACGCGCGTCCCGTGCGTCCGATGCGGTGGACGTAGTCCTCGGCGTGCTCGGGCACGTTGTAGTTGATGACGTGGGTCACCCCGCGGATGTCCAGGCCGCGCGAGGCGATGTCGGTGGCCACCATCACGGAGTACTTGCCCGACTTGAAGCCCGCGAGGGCCTCGGCGCGCTCGGTCTGGGAGCGGTCGGCGTGCATCGTGGCCACGGGCGTTCCGTGCCCCTCGATCCACTCGGCGATGCGGTCGGCGTCGCGCTTGGTGCGGGTGAAGACGATGACCGACTTGTAGCCGCTGCGGTTGAGCAGGGCGAGGAGCAGGTCGTACTTCTGGAAGACGTCCACCGGGTAGATGGCGTGCTCGACCGTGTCGGCGGCGGTAGTCCCGGTGCGGACGTCGACCGTGACGGGATCGCGGAGCGCCCAGCCGGCGATGCGGCCGATCGCGTCGCTCACCGTGGCCGAGAACAGCAGCGTCTGCCGGTCCTTGGGGCAGTAGTTGACGATGCGGGAGACGTCCTCGATGAAGCCCATGTCCAGCATGCGGTCGACCTCGTCGAGGATCAGCACCTGGATTGAGCGCAGGTCCAGGATCTTCTGCTCGTGCAGGTCGAGCAGACGGCCGGGGGTGGCGATGACGACGTCGACGCCCTCCTCGAGGGCCTTGACCTGCGCGCCGTAGCCGACGCCGCCGTAGAGGAGCGCCGTGCGGGTGCCGAGGTGCTTGCCGTACTTGCGGAAATTCTCGTCGACCTGGATGGCCAGCTCGCGGGTCGGGACCAGGACGAGGCAGCGGGGCTTCCCGCCGGCGGGCCCGAGCCGGGCGAGGGTCGGGAGCGCGAAGGCGGCGGTCTTGCCGGTGCCCGTCTGGGCCGCGCCGATGATGTCACGCTTGGCGAGGATGGCGGGGATGGCCGCGGCCTGGATGGGCGTGGGATTGACGTAGCCGCTCTCGGTCAGGGCGCGGAGCACGGGCTCGGGCAGGCCGAGTTCGGAGAAGGTGGACATTGATCGGATGGGTGTCAGCTGGGGCGGAAAGCCCGCCGCAAGCCGTCAGACGAGCACATCCTAAGCGTGGATGCAAGTGTCCCCTGCCCTCGCCTCAGGGTTTGACAAGCCGGGGCCGGACAATCTGTATTTCCCTCCCTTTTCCGAAGGGAAAGGCACACGGTGGTTGTAGCTCAGTTGGTTAGAGCGCGGGTTTGTGGTACCTGAGGTCGCGGGTTCGAGTCCCGTCAATCACCCCACTTTTGAGAGGAGTCCCGGAAAGTTCCGGGGCTCCGTCTCAATGTGCTCCCTTGGACTTGAAGTAGGCCTCCAGCGAGTCGCGGATGGCCTTCTCGAGGGCGTCGTCCTTGGCCTTCACCTGGGCCTCGAGTTCGGCGTCGCCCACCACGGATCCCTTGCGGAAGGTCGGCCAGCCGCCGCTGAAGTCGAGGCGCTGGGCGAAGTAGGTCGGGTAGCTCACGCGGAACTTGTAGCCGGACTGGTAGTTCTCCAGCTGGACGCTGACGAACTCCACCGGATAGTCGGCCTGCACCTTGCGCAGCGCGGCCTGCACGGCGACGAGCGCCTCCTTGGGGTCGCACTTGATGCGGTTGTCCATGAAGCGCGCGTCCTCGGGAAGCTCGGCCTGGATGGGGAAGAACACGCCGGGACGCATGCCGTTGAACTTGGATCCCGGGACGCCGAACCAGAGGACGACCCCGGCGGCCACGGGGATCAGGAAGAACAGGAAGATGTTGATGAGCGGATTGCGCTCCTTCTCGAGCTCGACGGTCATGACCGTAGCGTTGTCCGGCGGCGTGCGGAGGCAATCCGAATGGTGTCAGCGCAGGGTCTGGAGGTAGGCCTTGACGTCCTCCAGCTCCTGGGGCTTCAGGATGAGCCCCATCGGGGGCATGGGCGAAACGCCCAGCGCCTCGAAGCCCTTGGCGAGGACCTTGTTCGGCTCCACCAGCGATTCGCTGATGTAGGCCGCCGTGGCGCGCGCGGCCAGCTTGTCGAGGGCGGGACCGATGGCGCTGCCCTTGCCGCCCACCATGTGGCAGGTGGCGCAGGCCGCGGTCGGATGGCTCCAGAACACGGCCTCGCCGCGCTTGGCGTCGGCCTTGGCCAGCGGGGCCTCGTCCAGGGGCATCAGCTCGCAGAGCTTCACGTCGTCGAAGTAGATGTCGCCCTTGCCGACGTGCAGGAGGTTGATGCTGGCCTTGGGCCGGGAGCCGGAATTGAAGACCACCTCGACCTCGGTCCAGTCCTGGTTGCGGGAGATGGTGTTGGTCTCGGCACGACCGATGTGGTCGTTGAGGCTGGCCTTGCCGCGGAAGGCGTGGGTCTTGATCCACGCGCTCAGGCGGTATTCGGTGTTGGGCTTCAGCGGCACGTCGGCGAAGAAGCTCGTGTCGCCGTCCTCACGGGTGATGCCGCGCATGGCGTGCTTGCCCGAGCGGACCATCTTCGGATCGATGACGATGCCCCACTGGGCGGTGGCGTTGCCGGGGCGCCGTCCGTAGTCGCGGCGCTTCCAGCCGACGGGCAGCTTCTTGTCGTCGAGCTCCTCGAAGCCGGGGTTGGGGAGCAGGTTGGGGCCCTCGCGGTAGACGAGCGCCTGGTGACGGCGGCCGAGGGCCTTGACCGCGGCCGCGAGCCATTCGTCGGACTTCACCGACGCGTCCGCGGCGAGCCCGCGCACGAGGGTCTGGATTTCGGGCGAGGTGGGGAAGTCGGACAGCTTGACCAGCGCGGCGAGGCGCACCTGGGGATCCTTGTCCGCCACCAGGCCGGCGCCGAAGAAGAGCTTGCGCGCGGCGTCGTCGGAGCCCAGGGCGCGGACGGCGTTGCGGCGCAGTTCGGCCGAAGGCGAGAGGAGCGCCTTGCGGTGATCCTCCTCGGTCAGGGCGCCGAGGCCGTGCAGGGTCCAGAGCGCATGCAGGGCGACGACGCCGTCGGCCGAGCCGAGCAGGTCGCGCAGCGCGGGCACGGCGCCCGTGCGGCGTCCCTCGACGAGCAGCCGCTGCGCCCGGAGCCTGCCGTACTGGGTCGAACCGGTCAGGCCCTTGACGAGCTCGGCGTCCGCCAGGCCCTGGGCGGGGTTCTCGGACACGCCGGGCCTGTCCCAGACGATGCGGTAGATGCGTCCGCGGGAATGGTCGCGCAGCGGGTTCTCGTGGGCGCCGCCGACGCCGGTGACGGCCTTGTAGCCGCCGCGATCGGGCGAGGGGGTCGGGTTGTGCTGGATGATGAAGTTCTGGAAGTCGGCGACCCAGATGGCGCCGTCGGGACCGACCTCGGCGAAGACGGGCGACATCCATTCGTCCGAGCTGGCAAGGACGTTGAAGCCGTCACGGGCCTCGTAGCCCGCGCCGGAGGGACGCACGTCCATGGCCGCCACGAGCTTCATGGTCGGCTCGCAGACCAGGGCGCGACCCTGGAAGCGGGGCGGCAGCGCCCGGGAATAGACGAACGTGGAGCCGGCGGCGGCGGTGTAGCCGCCCATGACGTCGACCTGGCGGAAGTTGGGCGTCACCGTGTGGGCCTCGCCGACCACGTTGATGCGCTTGGCGGTCTGCCCCTTCGCGCCGGCCCAGGCGGAAGCGGGAATGCCGCCGAAGAAGATGGGGGCGTTGTTGGCGGTGCCGCCGAAGGCGTCGCCGGCCGCGTTGGAACCCTGGCCCCAGGTGTTGTTGCTGAACTGGTGCAGGAACTCCAGGGCCGAGCCGTCGGCCTTGAAGCGGTAGCTGCCCATCGCGAAGCCGAGCTTCTTGCCGCCCACCTCGCCGTCGAAGCCGCTGTAGCCGACCGCCCCCCGCAGCCAGTTGTCGTAGCCGTAGGAGAGGCTGCTGGCCTGCGCATGGGTGTCGCGGATGCCGAAGCCAGAGAGGACGACCTCGCGGACGTCCGCCCTGTCGTCGCCGTCGGTGTCCTTGAGGAAGACGAACGTCGGGGACTGCGAGACGATGATGCCGCCGCGCGCGAAGGTGAAGCTCGTCGGGATGTTCAGCCTGTCGGCGAAGACCGTGAACTTGTCGGCGCGCCCGTCGCCATCGGTGTCCTCGCAGATCTTGATGGAGTCATTGCCCTTCCGCTGGTCCTCCATCACCCCGTGCGGGTAGTCGCGCGTCTCGGCGACCCAGAGCCGGCCGCGTTCGTCCCAGGCGAAGGCGAGGGGCTTGGCGATGTCCGGCTCGGCGGCGAAGAGCACGAGCTTCATGTCCGCCGGCACCTGGGTGCGCTCCATGCTGCCCTTGACCGAATAGGGCTTCTGGAAGGTCAGGGGCTCCGGACGCTTCTCGTAGTTGGCGACGTTCTCGTTCTTCTCGCGGACCTCCGGCTCGCGCTGGGCGAGGAAGGCGCGCCAGGCGGCCACGCGTGCGGCCGGAAGGCGGCCGGTGAGCGCCTGGGAGAAAGCCGCGGGATCGAGGGGCTCGCGCGCCGTGAAGACGGGCAGGATCCGGCCGTCGGCGAGCTTGATCGACTCGTTGAGCGCGGGAGAGCCGTCGGCCTGCGGCCGCACGACCAGGGCGTCGTAGCGGGAGAGCGTGGCGGCGTCGGGAGTCGTGCCGGACGCGTAGTCAAACCAGACCGCGTCACGGCCGAGGGCGGCCATGAGGTCGTGGAGGTTCCCGCGGGCCGTCTGTTCGGCCGCCGGGGCGTCGAAGTACAGCACGCGCAGGGGAGCGGCCCGCAGGGACGGGACGAGCGCGCAGAGGAGCAGGGCGAGGAGGATTCGCATGGGCAGGCCTTCAGAAAAAGCCGGGTGCCCGGCTCAGGCAACAGGGGATAGCCCCAAAAGATGCGAGCCAGCCGCCCTGCCCGCCCCCGGGTGTCGCAAAGATGAAACCCGGCAAAAAAAACGGCGCCCGTCAGGGCGCCGTGTTGAGGGAGCGATCGCTCAGCGACCTCAGTGGTCGTGGTGGTCGTGACCGCCGGCCGCGGGCTTGGGGTCCTCGGGGAGGTCGGTGATGAGGCACTCCGTGGTGAGGAGCAGACCGGCCACCGAGGCGGCGTTGGTGATGGCGGTGCGGGTGACCTTGGTCGGGTCGACCACGCCGGCGGAGACCAGGTCCTGGTACTCGCCGGTGGCCACGTTGTAGCCGTTGTTGCCCTTGTGGTTGAGCATGACCTCCTGGACGATCAGGGAGCCTTCGACGCCGGCGTTGAAGCACAGCGTGCGGAGGGGCTCCTCGATGGCGCGGCGGACGATCTGGGCGCCGATCTTCTCGTCGCCTTCCAGCGACTTGATGAGGCCGTCGATGGCCTTGACGGTGCGGAGCAGCGCGACGCCGCCGCCGGCCACGATGCCTTCCTCGACGGCGGCACGGGTGGCGTGGAGGGCGTCGTCGACGCGGTCCTTCTTCTCCTTGAGCTCGGTCTCGGTGGCCGCGCCCACATGGATGACGGCGACGCCGCCGGCGAGCTTGGCCAGGCGTTCCTGGAGCTTCTCCTTGTCGTAATCGGAGGTGGTCTCCTCGATCTGGCGGCGGACGAGCTTCACGCGGCCCTGGATGTCGGCGGACTTGCCGGCGCCCTGGATGACCGTGGTGTTCTCCTTGTCGACCACGATGCGCTTGGCGCGGCCGAGGTCGGCGACCTTGAGGGACTCGAGCTTGATGCCGAGGTCCTCGGTGACGAAGCGGCCTCCGGTGAGGACGGCGATGTCCTCCATCATGGCCTTGCGGCGGTCACCGAAGCCCGGGGCCTTGACGGCGCAGACGTTGATCGTGCCGCGGAGGCGGTTGACGACCAGGGTGGCGAGGGCCTCGCCCTCGACCTCCTCGGAGATGATGAGCAGGGGCTTGCCGGTCTTGGCGACTTCCTGGAGGACGGGCAGAAGGTCCTTCATGGAGGTGATCTTCTTCTCGTAGAGCAGGATGTAGGCGTCCTCGAGGACGGCCTCGAGCGTCTCGGCGTTGGTCGCGAAGTAGGGGGACAGGTAGCCCTTGTCGAACTGCATGCCTTCCACGACGTCGAGGGTGGTCTCGATGGTCTTGGCCTCCTCGACGGTGATGGTGCCGTCCTTGCCGACCTTGTCCATGGCCTCGGCGATGATGTCGCCGACGGACTCGTCCCAGTTGGCGGACACGGTGGCGACCTGCTTGATCTCCTCGCGGGTCTTGATCTTCTTCGAGATGTTGGCGAGCTCCTTCACGATCGCCTCGGCGGCCTTGTCGACGCCGCGCTTGACGAAGATCGGGTTGGCGCCGGCGGCGACGAAGCGCAGGCCTTCGCGGTAGATGGCCTCGCCGAGCACGGTGGCGGTGGTGGTGCCGTCACCCGCCTTGTCGGCGGTCTTGGAGGCGACTTCGCGCACCATCTGGGCGCCCATGTTCTCGTACGGGTCGTCGAGCTCGATCTCCTTGGCGACGGTGACGCCGTCCTTGGTGACCTTGGGGGCGCCGAACTTCTTGTCGATCATCACGTTCCGGCCCTTGGGACCGAGGGTGACCTTGACGGCGCGGGCGAGGATGGAGACGCCGTTGAGCACCTTGCGGCGGGCGGCTTCATCGAACAGGATCTGCTTCTTGGACATGTGGGTGTGGGTTGAAGGTTTTCAGGAGATCCGGATCATTCGATCACGGCGAGGATTTCGGACTCCGAGAGGAGGAGGTAGGTGACGTCGTCGAGCTTGACCTCCTGGCCGGCGTACTTGCCGACGAGGACCTTGTCGCCGACCTTGACGTTGAAGGGCAGCTTCTTGCCGTCCTTGTCGAGGCCGCCGGTGCCGAGGGCGATGACCTTGGCTTCCTGGGGCTTCTCCTTGGCGGTGTCGGGGATGATGATGCCGCCCTTGATTTCTTCGGACTCCTCGATGCGCTGCAGGAGGACGCGGTCACCGAGGGGCTTGACGGAGGGTTTGGTGTTCTTGGCCATGTTGGTTGGGTTTGGGTAGAGATACGTCCGGGTGGACTTCCGCACAGGTGCAGAAGGGATGCCAAAACCGCTACGGCTGGGATTAGCAACCGATTACGGGTTTTTTTGAGGTTTGGGCGGGCTCCGACCCGATTGGAGCCCCTAAAGGGTCGTTATTGCGGGACAGGCTGTCCCAAGCCATCGGCAGGGGTGTGTCACACCGCTCAGGTCAGATCGCCCTGCCCTGCGTCCGGCTCCTTGAGCTGCTGACCCCAGCCGAAGATGCGGGCCTGGGCCCCGTGATGCTCGGCCTTGGTCTTATCTCCCCGCTCCATCCAGATGCGCGAGAGCGAGGTGTGCACGTGCACGTCCTTGGGACGCAAGCCCAGCGCACGCTCGGCGGCGGCCAAGGCCTCGTCCAACCGACGGGAGGCGAAGTGGATCTCCGCGGCGGCCAGCCATGCTTCGAAGCAGGCCGGGTCGGCCCCCACCGCCGACTCGAGTCAGGCGAGCGCGGCCTTCTCATCGCCGACGGCGAAGTGGAACGCGGCCTCATCGGCCAGCCGTATCGCGTCTGCGCCCGGATCG
Organism: Opitutia bacterium; assembly: GCA_046095205.1. Classification (GTDB taxonomy): domain Bacteria; phylum Verrucomicrobiota; class Verrucomicrobiia; order Opitutales; family UBA953; genus UBA953. The sequence goes on along the minus strand of JBJTIX010000139.1, from coordinate 1,876 downwards.
CTCATGCCTGCATGCTCATCCGCGGGGCGGCCTTCGCAAGCGCTCCTTTCGCCTTGGAAACGCCCCGCCCCGGGGCAACCCTCCGGCATGGACCCTCGATACGGAAAACTGGCCGACGTGCTCTGCGGCTTCTCGACCCGCCTGAAGAAGGGCGAGAACGTGCTGATCGACGCGCATGACGTGCCGGACGACTTCGTGATCGCGCTCATCCGCGCGGCCCGGGCCCGCGGCGCCACCCCGATGGTGAACCTGCACCGCGCCCGCGTCGGCCGCGAGATGGTCAAGGACGGCACCAAGGCGCAGTTCAAGCTGGCCGCCGCCCACGAGCTCGCCCGCATGAGGAAGATGCAGGCCTACGTCGCCGTGCGCGGCTCCGACAACATCTTCGAGGGCAGCGACGTACCCGCCAGCCAGGCCAGGTTGAACTCCGAGATCATGCGCCCGGTCCTCGACCACCGCGTCAACAAGACCAAGTGGGTCGTGCTCCGCTGGCCGACTCCGTCCATGGCCCAGCAGGCCAAGATGAGCACCGAGGGCTTCGCCGACTTCTACTTCCGGGTCTGCACGCTCGACTACTCCCGCATGATCCCGGGCATGGAGGCGCTGAAACGGGCCATGATGAAGACCGATGAGGTCCGCATCACCGGACCCGGCACCGACCTCAGGTTCAGCATCAAGGGCATGAACGCCGTGCCCTGCGGCGGTGAATACAACATCCCCGACGGCGAGGTCTTCACCGCGCCGATCAAGGATTCCGTCAACGGCACGCTGCAGTACAACTGCGCGACGATCTACCAGGGCGTCTCCTTCGAGAACATCCGCCTGGTCTTCCGGAAGGGTAGGATCGTCGAGGCCACCGCGAACAACACGAAGCGCCTCAACGAGATCCTCGACACCGACGCGGGCGCCCGCTTCATCGGGGAGTTCGCCATCGGCTTCAACCCGCACATCCTGAGCCCGATGCAGGACATCCTCTTCGACGAGAAGATCGCGGGCTCCTTCCACTTCACGCCGGGCAAGTGCTATGAGACGACGGACAACGGCAATCACTCCTCGGTGCACTGGGACATGGTCTGCATCCAGCGTCCGGAATACGGCGGCGGGGAGATCCGCTTCGACGGCAAGGTGATCCGCAAGGACGGGCTCTTCGTCCCCAAGGAGCTCCAGAAGCTCAATCCCGCCTACCTGCTGGGCAAGTCCAAGTAAGATGGCGCCCCCTCGCAAGCGCGCCAAGACCCGGCCGAAGCGCATTGGCTCCCGCCCGCAGGCCCGCACGGCCAAGGCGCTCAAGCGCAAGGCCAAGCCCGCTCCGCACGTGCCCTACGCATCCCGCCCGGCCAAGGCGCCGACCGCGGAGGTGCGCCCGGATGAAATCTTCAAGACCCGCATCCCAGGCGAATTCGAGCCCGCACGCGCGGACAAGATCATCGCCACGCTGCTCGACGGCGTCAGCCGCTCGCGCGTGCAGAAGGCCCTCGACCTCGGCATGGTGAAGGTCAACGGCCAGCCGTCGGACTGCCGCACGGTGCTCAATCCGGGCGACGCCGTCGAGGTCGCCCTGCCCTCGCCCGGCGAGCCCACGGCCCGCCCCGTGAAGATGCGACTCGAGGTGCTCTTCGAGGACGCCCACCTCATCGCCATCAACAAGCCGGCGGGACTCCTGACGCACCCCGTCCAGGGCTCCGACGAAGTCTCGGTGGTGCACGGCCTGCTTCACCACACCAAGGGCAAGCTCGCACCGGCCGGCGGCGCTCCCCGACCCGGCGTGGTGCATCGTCTCGACCGCGAGACTTCCGGCGTGATCGTGCTCGCCAAGACCGACAAGGCCTACCACGCGCTCGTCGAGCAATTCGCCGAACGCACCGCCCGGAAGGAA
>JBJTIX010000138.1:0-8052 GCA_046095205.1 Opitutia bacterium | reverse complement strand
TCGTGGTGCAGCGCGGCATGGAGTACATGATCCCGGGCGCCAACGGCCCCACCGGGGACGACCCCAACCGCCGCCGCCTGGACTACCGCAACGGCGGGGCCGGCTACGACTCGTCCGCCGTTGCGGTAGTCCAGGCGGCGGCGGTTGGGGTCGTCCCCGGTGGGGCCGTTGGCGCCCGGGATCATGTACTCCATGCCGCGCTGCACCACGACCTCGACCCTGGCCGGGCCGATGTCGCGGCCTCCAGTGTCAAGGGCCTCGCCGTAGGCGCGGACGACGAAGGTGTCGGAGCGTGCGGTGAGGTTGGGGCCCATCGAATTCAGCACGTCCATCTGCGTGACCAGCCCGGGGGCGCCGAGGCCCGCGGTGACGGCGGCGTCCGCGTTGGTCCGGCTCATCGCCCGCATGTTCGGGAAGCGGAGCTTGGGGTCGATCTTCGGGTAGCCCGACCTCTCGATCCACCAGCTGCTCGCGGTCGGGGACGCGTTGTTCGACTTGATGTCGTTGGGGTCGTACCAGTTGGTGCCGGGCACGGGCGCCGCCGGATTGGTGAACGTCCCGCCCGCGTTGGTGATGGCGGTGAGGTTGATGCGCCGGGTCGCGTCGGAATCGGTGTCGGTCTTGTCGATCGCCGCCTGCAGGGCGCCCTTCAGGCCGTAGGGTCCGAGGTTGTCCTCGCGGTTGACCAGGCGGCGGTTGATGAAGTCCGCCAGCGACATGAACGGACCGCGTCCGCGCACTTCGGCCACGAGGCGCTCGGCCAGCTCGTCGATCTGCGCGTCGGTCAGCTCGCGGTGCTTCGTCCAGGGCTCGGTGCCGTCGGTGCCGGTGCCGGCGAAGGCGCGCGCGAACTTGGTGAGGGGCGTCGTGTTGCCGGAACCGCTGGTCAGGTCGGGCAGGGGCTGGGCGCGGAGGCCGCCCAGCATCGCCTTCCAGGCCGCCTTGGACGTCGAGTTGACGTTGAAGCCGCCGTTGTAGAGCGAGTTGCGGGCCAGGTATTTCGGGTGGGGGAAGTCGTTCTCGGTCAGGGCCTGCGCCACGTTGGCCAGCGAATTGGTCAGGTTGGCGGCGGCGCGGCCGTCGGGGATGAAGGTCACGCGCTTGTTGGCGAGCGGATTGCGCCCCGACTCCAGCGCGACCTTGAGCGCCGTGAAGGTGGCGGCGGTCACGCCGGCGGAGGCCAGGGCGGTCTCCTGCAGGGTGCGGAGCGCGGGATCGGTCGCCAGGTCGGGTCCGCTCGGCCACGCGCTCGGGGTGTCCGCCGGGGTGTAGGAGTTGGCCGGCAGGTTGAGGCCGCTGAAATAGAAGCCGTCCCAGAGCGCGAGGTTGGACGCGAAGGCGTGGTCGACGCGGGGTGCGCTGCGGTTGCGGACGGGTCGGGTGCCCATGGCCTTGGCCACGTAGCCGAGCTCGGGCATCGGGCCGCGGGCGAAGACGGCGTTCGCCCCGTGCAGGTTGCTGAAGTCGGTGGTTCCCTCGCTCAGGAAGGCGTCGCGCGGTCCGGGCCACTCGATGACCTTGGTCAGGTCTCCGATGCCGGGGTGGGCGAACGAGGAGCCGACGGTGAAGTCCGCGTCGCTGCTGACTTCCGCGGTGGGGGCGCTGCCCAGCTGCGAGAGCGAGAGGAGGGGCCTGCGCGGGATGGGGAAGAGCACGACGGCCTCCTGGCCGTTGACGGAGTCGGTGATGCTCCGCCCCCAGTAGGCCTGGCGGAAGTTCGTCGAGGTCGGGAACTGGGCGCGCGAGAGGGTGCCGTCCAGGGTCCGCTGGGCCTCGATCCAGCCGAGGGGCGTGTGCGCCTTGCCGTCGTAGCCGAAGAGCTGGGCCTGCTGCGCACGGTGGCCGATCACGAAGGGCGTGGTCGGGGCCTGCCGCATCTCAGCGGGCGTCTGCATGCGGTCCTGTCCGGCCGGAGGCACCCCGGCGTTGCCGAAGTTCGGCGTGGAGACGTTGTTCGGATACCAGAGCGCGGTGTCGCGGGTGGTGTCCGCGGCGCGCCGCACGAAGTCCACCATGAACACCGGGGCCTTGGTGGTCCCGGGAACGAGCGTGAAGGCCTGGCTGTAGTTCAGCGTGTCGGCCTTGTTGAGGGTGAGCTCAAGGGCCTTGCCCGCGGTCTCATTGAACTCCGGATCGGTCGGCACGGAGCCGGCGAGGGTGCTCCATGATCCCTTGATGTAGTAGTTCGGGGTGGGGGGGTTGTTGCCGAAGGACCGCGTCCACTCTTGGTCGACGGCGACGTAGTAGCCGTCGTCGTGGTTGGAGTTGCTGTACATCGGCCAGCCCGCGCACATGGCCTGGAAGTTCAGGAGCAGGTCCTCGTCGACGAGGTTGAACCCGTTGACCGTCTCGCTGCCCTCGCGGTACTTCCGGATGCGCCGTCCGGTGCTGCTGCCGTCGTCGACGTAGTTGGCGGGGTTGTCGTTCGGCGTGCCGAACCAGCGGCGGTGGGTGTTGAGCTGGTTGCCGTCAATCGCCCGCTTGCCGAGCAGGTAGAAGTTCCAGGTCAGGTTGCCGTGGGTGCCGACGCGACCGGTGCGCTGGGCCGGGGCGATGGAGCCCGGCTGTTCGGGGCGGGTCTCGGGCAGGTTGGGCTCGCCGGCGCGGGGGTGGGGGGCGACGTAGAGGCTGCGCCGGTCTACCGAGATGCGTTCACCCTGGGAGCCCACGATGCGGCCGTTGTAGGCGAGCCAGCCGGTGTTGCGCACGAGCACCTGCATGGAGCGTCCGGCCAGCTTGGCCTCGAGGGACGGGATCGTTCCGTCCCAGGTGTTCAGCTCGTCGTCGGGGTTGAAGGGGTTGACCGTGTTCGAGAACGTCAGGGCGTCGCGCAGACGGCGGTTGTTCTTGGCGTCGTTCCAGAGGTCGCTCAGGCGCTGGGCGTAGGTGAAGTCGCCGAGGCCGATGTTGGTCCAGGTGATCTCCTGCCCGAGCGTGGAGTTGAAGTAGGCCGCGAAGCTCTTGCAGTCGTCGAAGTCCAGGTTCCAGACCACGCGCTCGGAGAAGGCGTCCCGCTGTCCGCTGCCGAAGCGGGCCCGGATGTTGCTGTAGGGCGTCATCTTGTAGAAGACGCGGCTCAGCAGCTCGAAGCCGGTGTCGCCCGGGATGGAGACGTTCATGCCGCCGCTGTTGTCCAGCGAGTCGGTGGAGGGCGCGGTGGAGATCACCCGCACCTCGCCGGGGTTGAGACGGATGGTCCTGCCTCCGCCCGTGGTGGTGCCGCCGGATCCTGCCACGATGCGGAAGGCGAACGAGCGGTTGTCGTTCTCGCCGTCGCCCACGACCACGTCGCCCACGTCGACCGTGGCGGTCACGCGGTCGGCGCTGCCGATGGCGTTCCAGGTGAGCGGCGCCACGCGTGCGCCCGAGGTCGTGTTGTAGGAAGCGTACATCCGCTCGCTGGAGTAGAAGCTCGCGTTGGGGTAGCGGAAGATGAAGCGGAAGGGGTTGGTGCTCGCGCTGCTGACCATCGCGATGCCCTCGAACTCCATCGGCGCGTCGTACGGGTTGTGGAGCACGACGATCGGGTCGACCGTGATGCCCATCAGGGTGCCGTTGCGGACCGCCGAGTAGATGGTCGAGAAACGGAGCACCGAGGGCATGAAGGCCGGCGAGGTGGGGCGGGTGCGCGTCGTCTGCGCCGGCGGGGTGTCGTAGGTGGCGTCGCCCGCGATGGTGCCTCCGCTGCGCCCGCTCGGGGCCTGGATGCCCGCGGCGGCCGTGAAATTGAATCCCGTCGTGGGTCCGCCGGGAGGGATCGCCTGGCCCGCGTCGTAGGGGATGATGCGCCGGCGTTCACCCTGGAACTCCGGCTGCACGTTCGAGTCCGCGAGGTTGTTGCGGTGGAAGTAGCGGCTTGCCAGGACGGGGGAGCCGTCGGCGTAGAACTGGTCGGGCAGAGGGTTGACGGGAGAATTGTAGCTGTCGCCCGCGGCCGGTCCCGCGCGCCGGGTGGGCGCGGCACGGTTGCCGGTGGCGTAGGTCAGCGGCTCCACGCCGCGGGCCACGACGGAGTTGGGGTCGCTCATCGCGCCGATGCCGCGCAGGCCCCCGGTGGCGGCGGCGGTCTCGGACTCGCGCTTGTAGGTGCGGGAGTAGTTGCGGTAGAGGTCCCAAGTCGGTCCGCGGACGATGCGTCCCATGACGTTGTCCGGGTCGGTCGGGGGCAGGCCGCGCCAGGGCAGGGCGTCATACTGCGGGGTGCCCGTGGCGCTGACGCGGGTCGATTCGAGCCGGGTCGTGTTGAAGAAGCCCGAGGCCAGGGGCACCTCGTAGGCGAAGCCGAGGCGCTCGGGCGTTTCGCCCCCGTTGCGCGTGCGGATCTGCGCGAGCAGCGCGCTGAAGGTGGTCGGGCCCACGTAGCGCGCCGCCCACTCGGAGGCGCGGGGCGAGGCCCGCAGCAGGTCCGACGCGGAACCGAGCGTGTCGACCAGGTTGGGGCGGTTGAAGTCCAGGTTGGCGGGTCCCTGGGCTCCGTGGAAGAAGGACTGCGCGCGCTGGGAGACGGTCGCCAGCGACTTCTGTCCCGGATACATCTCGAGCGTGCGGAAGACCGAGTAGGGGAGCTCGAAGGCGGTCGAGAGGTCGGTCTTCGGGCCGCCGCTGTAGACGTCGGTGATCGTCGAGTATGAGTAGGTGGTCACGTCGGGCCAGAGCGCGCGAAGCGCGTCCCGCATCGTGTTGCCGGCGGCGGCCGCGCCTCCGGCCTGGATCTGCGCCCAGAGCGAGACGTCGGCGGGCGTGTAGGTGCGGGCGAGCTGGATGCCGGCGGGGTTGGCGGCGGCGCCCATGTCGGCGTTGCGCCAGGTGCGGAAATCGGTCGCGAAACTGGCGGGCAGGCCGGCCAGCATCACGCGGTTGTCCTGGGCGAACGGGATGCCGGTCACCGGATAGGCGAGCTCCAGCGCCGAGCGCTGCGCCGCCGAGCCCGTCATGCCGCGTTCCCAGTCCGTCAGGCCGGCCATGGGGTTGCCGGCGGCGTTGTGCGCGTAGGCGTCGGGCAGGTTCACCTTGGCCTTGATGCCCTCGTCCCCGATCCAGAAGGCGAAGCGTCCGTTGGGCGCGGAGGTCGCGCGCGAGGCGGCGTCGCGGTAGGCGCCCGGGAGGGGCAGCGGCACGGCGTCGACCGCGCCGTAGTACTCCTGCCAGAGCCGGTGGCTGTTGACCGCCGCGGGCCAGTTGACCGTGCCACGGGAGACCAGCGGCACCACCGTGGCGTTGAGCGCGGGGAGCGTGGTGATCGGCGCGCCGGCGGCGGAGAGGAACGGCGAGGTCAGGCCGTTGATCAGGGCCTGCCCCTCGTTCATGTTGGCCGTGCCCGCGGCGTCGAAGTAGGTCCGGTCCGCGGCATAGCTCTGGATGCTGATGTTGCCGGGCGCGGCGAGCGAGGCGGCCGCGTCGATGTCGCTGATCTCGTCGGGATAGGTCGTGCTCGCGCGGGTCGGGGACACCATCCAGCCGAGGAAGAGGCGCGAATCGTGCGGATTCTCCACGCGCCAGTCGCGCACGCGACTGCTGTCGATGCCGCCCGTCGCCCAGACTCCGGTCCAGTAGCGCTTGTTATGCGAGACGGAGGAGGAGCCGCCCGTGCCGAGGGGTGCGGTCGGATTGGGAACCTTGTCCGCCGTGACGCCGGTGCGTCCGACGCCGGCGTGCTCGGACTGCGTCGCGGCGGTATGGTCGTTCACGTACATGTCCGCGCGCATCGAGACGCGCTGGTCCGGCCCCATCATGAACTGCAGCTGGCCGATCGCCATCTTCGCGGCCGCGAGCGCGTTGAGGCGCGCACGCTGGTGCCCCGCCTGGCTCTGCGCGAGACGGCTCTCGATCTGCAGGAAAGAGGCGAGGACGATGACCATCAGAACCATCCCGGACATGACCGTCAGGGACAGGACGAGGGAGAAACCGGAACGCTTGAGTTTCATCGGCAAATGGGGGTCCAATTAAGGTATCTCCCCTATGAGGGATGTCAAAGAATTGGAATTAGACATAAGTAAAAAACAGTCGTTTAACAATCATTTAAATCAATAATCAGTCATTTAAAATCATTTATTAGGGAGGGCTTGCAGGTTTCTCGACGGAGGGAAGGGTGTAGGCGTGGAAACCTTACTGACCGGTGCGGGTTCGTTCATCTGGCCTCTCGGGGCCTGCTCGCTGCTTTCGGTTTTTCTCATCGTCGAGCGCGCGCTCGCGCTGCGCACGGACCGCGTGATTCCGCCCGAAGTTTTCGCCGCCGCGCTGCGCGGCGACGCCGGATCGGTCCAGGGCGATTCCGCGGCCTCGCGCCTCGTGGCCTGCTGGCGTTCGGGCAGTTCCGGCGAGACGCTGAAGGCGTTCGCGCGGGCGGAGGTCGTGCGGCTGCAGCGCGGCCTTCACCTGCTTGACAGCGTCGTCGCGGCCGCGCCGCTCCTCGGGCTGCTCGGCACCGTCGCCGGCCTGGCCGCGCTGTTCCCGGCGCAGGGCGTGCCCGACCAGGCCACGCTCACGCGCGGGGTCGGCCTCGCGCTGAGCACCACGATGCTCGGACTGTTCATCGCGATCCCCTCGCTCGTCGCGGCCAACTGGCTCCACCGCCGTCTCGAGGTGCTGAGCTCGCGTCTCGAGGTGCTCGTCGAGTCGCTCGAATCCGCCCGGCGATGAGCGTCGCCGTGCCCCGCCGCCGACGGGCGGAGATCAACGTCGTCCCGCTGGTGGACGTGATGGTCGTGCTCGTCTTCTTCCTGCTGCTGAGCTCGCGCATGGAGGACGCGCGCATGCTGGGCATCGTGCCGCCCGCCGCGGCCTCCGGCGCCTCGGGCACGGCGGCCGCCTCCGCGGTGGTCGCGGTCGACCGCGAGGGCCGCGTCTTCCTCGAGGGCCGCGAGGTCGCGCCCGCCGCGCTCGTGGCCGCCCTGGCCGACCTCGCCCGCGCCCGTCCCGGCACGGAGGTGGTCGTGGTGGCCGACGAACGGTCGCAGACCGGCGCCGCGGTGCGGGCGCTCGACGCCGCGGGGCGCGCGGGACTGCGGGCCCGGCTGCTCACCCGCGCCGAACGCTGAACTTACGATGCCCACGCCCGACCGCGAACTTCTCCGCCTGCTCGAGTCCTACGCGCAGGCCCACGGCGTCTCCGGCCACGAGGACGCGGTGCGCGCGATCTTCGTCCGCGAGACGGCGGGCCGCGTCCACGCCTGCGACGGTCTCGGCGGGGTGACGGCCTCGCCCGCCCGGGAGGGCCGCGGTCCGCGCGTCGTCCTCACCGCGCACATGGACGAGATCGGCTTCCTCGTGCAGTCGGTGACGCCCGACGGCTTCCTCCGTCTGGTGCCGGTGGGCGGGTGGCCCGACGGCGTGCTCGCCGCCCACCGTCTCCGCGTGCTCTGCCGCGCGAGCGGCCGCGAGCACCTCGGGATCGTCGCCGCGCTGCCGCCGCATCAGGGCGGCGCCCAGGCCGGCTCCGTGGAGCGCATGCTCGTGGACGTCGGCGCGCGCTCCGCCGAATCGGTCGCCGCGCTCGGCATACGTCCCGGCGACCCCGTCGCGCCCGACGGTCCCTTCTCGCCGCTCTCCGAGCCCGGCCGCTACGTCTCCAAGGCCTTCGACAACCGCGCCGGCATGACGGCGCTCACCCTCGCGGTGCGTGAGCTCGACGCCGGCCCCGCCTGCGCCGCGGACATCATCGCGGTCGCCACCGCGCAGGAGGAGCTCGGCTGCCGCGGCGCGGCCGCGGCGGCGCGGCTCTCCCGTCCCGACGTCGCCATCGTGCTCGAGGGGCCGCCCGCCGACGACGTGCCCGGCCTGCGCGGGGCGGATTCGCAGGGCGTGCTGGGCGGCGGCGTACAGGTGCGCGCCTACGATCCCACCGCGATCATGAGCCCGCGCCTCGTCGACCTCGCGCTCGACGTCGCGGCGGATGCGGGCGTCCCCGTCCAGCTCGCGGTGCGCCGCACCGGCGGCACCGACGCGCGCGCCTTCCAGGCCTTCGGTCAGGGCGTACCGGTCATCGTGCTCGGCGTGCCCGCCCGGGGCATCCACACGCACCAGTCCGTGATCGACGCCGCCGACCTGCGGGAC
>JBJTIX010000137.1:0-4648 GCA_046095205.1 Opitutia bacterium | reverse complement strand
GACCGCGGGCGGGGCGGGCACGGTCGGGCTGAGGACGGAGAGGAAGGCCGGCTCGACCGGCGTCTCCTTCTTGGGAATCGTGACCGGGGAGGCCGTGCGTGCGGGCTCCCGCACGGCGATCACGTAGGGCGGGTCGGCGGGCTTCTCGGCGTCGAACTCGGCGAGCTTAGTGCGCAGGGCGTCGAGTTGCGTGCGCTTCTCGCCCTTGATCGAGCGGTCGAGGCGGTCCCAGTCGTAGACCACCTGCCGCCAGGCGAGCGCGGCGAGCTGGGCCTCGAGCGGCGCGCGTTCCGACTCGGGCTTGTTGATCATCGCCTGGATGTCCTCGGGGAACATGGCGACCTGCTTCTTGGCGGAATTGTCGCGGTAGGGCTGCTCGATGAGCCGGATCTCCTCGCGGATGGCGGCGGTCTTCTTCTCCCAGGCCGCCCGTTTGGCCGCGTCGGCGTCGGCTTCCTCCTTGGTCCACGCGATGCGGTCCTCGACGGGCAGGATGTTGGAGAAGAACGCGCGGAGCGCGAAGTAGTCGCGCTGCAGGATGGGGTCGAACTTGTGGTCGTGGCAGCGGGCGCACTGCATGCCGGCGCCGAGCAGCGCGTCGCCCACCGTGTCCGTCACGTCGTTGAGGATCGTCGTCCACTGGCCGCGGGCGTCGCGCAGGTTGTACTCGTAGATCCAGTGGTGGAGGAAGCCCGTGCCGGTGAGGGCGTCGGGGTCGCCGGGGAAGAGCTCATCGCCCGCCACCTGCTCCTGCAGGAAGCGGTCGTAGGGCTTGTTGGCGTGGAGGGAGCGGATGACGTAGTCGCGGTAGCGCCAGGCCGTGGGGCGGTAGTCGTCGGCGCGGTAGCCGTCGCTGTCGGCGTAGCGGACGAGGTCGAGCCAGACGCGGGCGTTGCGTTCGGCGAAGCCGCGCGAGGCGAGCAGACGGTCGACCAGGCGCTCATAGGCGTCGGGCGCGGCGTCCTTGACGACGGCCTCGACCTCGGCCGGGGTGGGCGGCAGGCCGGTCACGTCGAAAGTCACCCGACGGACGAGCGCGGCGCGGGCGGCTTCGGGCGCCGGCGTCAGGCCCTCCTTGGCGAGGCGCGCGTCGACGAAGCGGTCGACCGGATTGGCGCCGGTGGAGGGGAGGGCGGCGGCGGGCACTTCGGGGCGGACCACGGCACGGTAGGCACACCAGGCGCGGTCCTCGTCGTTGATCCTGCCCGGAAGATATTTGCCGCTCACCGGTTTGGCGGCGCGGCTGGCGGGCCACTTGGCGCCGCCGGCGACCCATTCCTTGACGAGCGCCACTTCGGCCGCGGTCAGGCGTTCGCCCTTCGGCGGCATCATCTCGTCCTCGTCGGTGGAAAGGATCCGCTGGATGAAGAGACTTTCGTCGGGCTTGCCGGGCACCAGCGCGGCCCCGGACTCTCCGCCTACGGCGAGCCCGCGCGAGGCGTCCATGACCAGGCCGCCCTTGTTCTTGCCGGCGGCGTGGCTGTGGCACTCGAAGCAGCGACGGTCCAGCAGGGCCAGCGCCCGTTCGGCCACGTCGTCCGCGGCCAGCCCGGGCAGGGCGGCCAGCAGGGGCAGCAGGACGTAGCGACGAAGGGTCATCGGACCCCTCCATTTGAGGGGTTATGCAGGTGACCGCAACCCCCTAGGATTTGTTCCTAAGGCGGGGGTCAGAGCCCCTGTTTCTTCTTCCAGGCCGGGTAGTCCTTGGTCAGCAGGTCCCGGGCGTATTCCCCGTACCAGCTGTAGCCGTTGCGTCGCTCGTGGCTGATCTCGGAAAGGTTTTCGCGGGGAATGCCGTCGCGGCTGCAGAAGAACGGCTTGGCCGTCCTGAGGTCGTAGAAGCGCGCCCAGAGGTCGGGGGCCTTCGGATCCTCCACGACCACGCGGTCCTTGCTGAGCAGCCCGGACTTCTCCTCCACCCGAATGCCCCTGATGCGGTGGGCGTCGAGCCAGGCGACCGCGCCTTCGACCGCGGCCTTCACCTCGGGCGAGGGACGGTCGAGGCTCATCAGCAGCCTCGTGATGCCGACCGACTCCTGTCCTGAGAAGGAGGGCAGCTCGTAGGCGCGGGCCTTGGCCGGCGCGAAGGTCTTCTCGTCGTGCTGGGCGCACCAGACGGTCGGCCTGCCGTCCACGACGATCTGGCATTTCAGGATGCAGGCGATGCCGAGGTCGAACGCACTGAGGCAGGACGCGCGCGTCTTCGCGTCCACGAAGGCGTACGGTTCCTCGCGGCCGACTTCGCGCACGAAGGTGAGCACGCCGGCCATCGCGCCGTCGTTGAAGGTGATGCGGTCGTAGTAGCCCTTGCGCAGGGGGAAGAACTGGGGCCAGCCGCCGTTGGCATACTGAGCCGAGAGCACGTAGGCCAGGCCCCGGTCGAAGGAGCGCCGGTATTCCGCATCCTTGGTCGCGACGAACATGCGGGCCAGGTAGCGCAGCTCGTCCAGCGTGCCTTTGTTGTCGAAGGTCGGCTGGAGCTTCGACCGGTCGCCCCGGTAGGGCGCGCTCACCGTGTCGGTGTTCTTGGGCCAGCCTCCGGCGTCGGTCTGGAAGCTCAGGATGTTGGCGGCGATGCGGCGGGCCTCGTCGGAGGCGTACCATGCTTCGGGCTTGCGCAGGTAGCGTCGGGGGCTCTCGTCGGCGGCCAGGACCGGGGCGAGTGCGAGGAGCAGCAGGAGCGTCAGGGCGGTTCGCATGTGCTTCGTCTGGCTAAGGATGATTGCCTGGTCGGGTTTCCGAGTAAACGCCGTAAAACGGCGAGGGCAGGGGGATATTCGGCAGTGTCGCTTGCGGTTGTCAGTCCCGCGCTAATCCGCTCCATTGGTTTCGTGGCGAAGCCGCTCCGACTCATCCTGGCCTCGGCCTCCCCGCGCCGCACGCAGTTGCTGTCCCAGGCCGGCGTGCCGCATCAGGTCGTGACCGCAGCGGTGACCGAGCATGAGGACCCCTCCACGGATCCGGCGGTGATGGTGCTGCACAACGCGCGGATCAAGGCGGCCGCGGTTTCGGCCCTCCATCCGGACGCCCTCGTGCTCGGGGCCGACACCACCGTGGCCCTCGGCGACCGCGCGTTGAACAAGCCGGCCGACCTCGCGGAGTCCGCCGCCATGCTGCGGTCGCTCTCCGGCCGCGAGCACACCGTGCATACCGGCGTCTGCCTGCTCTGTCCCGCCCTCGGCCTCGACGAGGCGCACGATGTCACGGCCTGGGTGCGTTTCCGCGAGCTGACCGACGCCGACATCGTGCGCTACCAGTCGCTGGTGAACACCCTGGACAAGGCCGGCGCCTACGGGATCCAGGAGGGCAGGGAGATCATCATCGCCGCGCATCAGGAGCCGCTGTCCACCATCATGGGCCTGCCCGTCGAGTTCGTCGTGCAGCGTCTCCGCGCGCTCGGCCTGCTGGAAAGGATTCGCGCATGAGGACCGTCCTGCTCCTGCTGCCGGGCCTGCTGCTGGCGGCCCCGCCGGCGCCGTCCGGCGACGCCGAACTGCGTGCGACCGCGCTGGGCAAGCCCGTGGTCCTGCGCACCACGACGCGCACCGCCGGCGCCATCGACTCCTTCCGCTGGGGCGGAGAGGAGTTCATCGACACCCACGACCACGGACGCCAGCTGCAGTCCGCCTTGAACGCCGACTTCGAGGGGCAGTTCTTCGTCGAGACCTACAATCCCACCGAAGCCGGCTCGGTCGCGGACGGCGCGGGTCCGAGGTCGAGCAGCGTGCTCGAAGGCCTCGGCATCAAGGACGGCGTGCTGTCCACCCGCACGCGCATGGCCTTCTGGCTGCCGCCGGGCGGAAAGTCGCACGACCGACCCGCCTTCAACCGCGAGGCCGTCTCCGGGCACGTCCTCCGCAAGAGCGTCAAGTTCGGCTGCGAAGGAGTCGAGAACGCCCTCGATTACTCCGTCACCTTCACCGTGCCCGCCGACCGCGCGCACCGCTACCTGCAGTTCGAAGTGCTCACGGGCTACATGCCGGCGCGCTTCTCCGTGCCGCTCTCCTATGTCGCGCCCTTGCGGGACTTCATCCCGCGCGATCCGGCCCGCGCCGGGGAGGTTCGTCATCCGGTGGCCCTCGCCACCGCCGACGGCGGCCTCGCCATGGGCGTGTTCCTGCTTTCCCGTTCCGACGGCGCGTATGCCGCGCCCGGCTACGGCAGCTTCTCCTTCGCCCGCGAGCGCGTCGCCAAGTGGAACGTCGTCGTCCGCCTCGCCTCCGAGCATCCGATCCCGGCCGGTGAGCACCGGTTCAGGTGCGCCGTGGTCTTCGGCACGCAGGAGGACTGCCGGACCGCGTTCCGGGCCCTTTCGGACCGTTTCGCGGCCAGGTGACCCCGGGCGGCGCTTGAAGTCGGCGGGCGCTTAGGATTGGATGTGTGTGCGTGCAGGAACCTTCCTCCTACGAGACCAAGTCCTTCCTCACGGCGGCCGTCGCCTCCGTGACCCTGCACGCCGTGCTGCTCCTCGTGCTGCCGTCCGACTTCTCGCGCGGCCTCGCCGTGCCCGCGGCCTCCCTGCGTCCCACGCAGGTCGTCGTCGCGCCCACCGAGGTGTCTCCCGCGCGCCTGCCCGAGCACATGCGGCCGCGCTTCATCGAGGCGCCGGCCGCCGTGAGGAAGGACTTGGTCTCGTAGGAGGAAGGTT
>JBJTIX010000136.1:0-18052 GCA_046095205.1 Opitutia bacterium | reverse complement strand
GCCGTCGGGGCCGTCGTCATCGTCGTCGATGTCGTCGTCCTCCGGGTCGGCGCTGTCGCCGCGGGCCACGCGCGTGCGGCGCACCACCGCGGTGCCGATGGCGACCGCCACCAGGTAGAAGCCGAACAGCACCCCGGTCATGACCAGGAGCGAGATCGGCTCGGCGATGGGCGTGATGAGCGCCACCAGGCACATGATGCCGAAGAGCATCCCGCGCCAGTGGCGGAGCAGCGTGCGCGGGCGCACGATCTCGAGCCACATCACCACGATCAGGGCGAGCGGGAACTGGAACGTCAGCCCCGTCAGCAGGCACATCATGATGACGAAGCCGTAGTAGTCCGAGGCCTGCCAGATCACGTCCATCTTCAGCCCCACCGCGAAGTGGTGCCAGATCTGGACCGACATCGGGCAGAGCCAGAAGAAGGCGAGCGAGGCGCCGGCGAGGAAGAGGATGAGGGCGGCGATGCAGAACGGCACCAGCACGCGCTTCTCCCTGGCGGTCAGGGCCGGGCCGACGAAGCGGGCCGTCTCGTAGAGGAAGACCGGCGAGGCGAGGGCGAGGCCCACCCCGAAGGCGGCGTACATCAGCACCTTCCAGACCCCCATGAAGGTGAACTCCTTCAGTTCGGGGATCGCGCGCAGGCCCTCGCTCGATTCGCCGAGCAGGAAGGTGATCGGGGACGTCTCCGGGTGCTTCGCCCATTCGAGCGGCATGTTCAGCAGGGCGGGGGTCTCCTCGTAGAAGATCAGCGCCGCCACCATGCCCACCGCGAACACCCCCAGCACGCGCAGCATCGACACGCGCAGGTCGTCGAGGTGCTCGAGGAACGTCATCTCGGCCTTGGGCTTGTTCCGTCTGATGAAGCTGGAGAGCATCGGGGGTCAGTCCTTCCGCAGGAGCTCCTTGATGTCGGCAAGGGAGAGGGAGGACGAGACAGAATCTGACTCGCTGAGCAGTTTGCGCAACATCTCGGACTTGCCCTTCTGCAGGTCCATGACCCGCTCCTCGATGGTGTTGGCGGCGATCAGCTTGATGCTGGTGACCGTGCGGGTCTGTCCGATGCGGTGGGCGCGGTCCGTGGCCTGGGCCTCGGCGGCCGGGTTCCACCAGGGGTCGAAGTGCACGACCGTGTCCGCGCCCGTGAGGTTGAGTCCCGTGCCGCCGGCCTTGAGGGACATGAGCATGACCGGGATGGAGGGCGTGCCGTTGAACTTGTCGCAGACCCCCTGGCGGTCGGTGGTCGAGCCGTCCAGGTAGCAGAAGGGGATGTCGCGCTCCTCGAGCGCCTCGCGGATGAGCTGCAGGGCGGAGACGAAGGTGGAGAACACCAGCAGGCGGTGGCCGGCGTCCTTGGACTCCTCGAGCAGCTCGAGCAGCGCCTGGAGCTTGGCGGAGTCGGTCTCCTCGAGCTTCGGGTCGAGGATGCGCGGGTCGGCGCAGGTCTGGCGGAGTCGGGTGAGCAGCTTGAAGGCCTGCATGCGTACGTCCTTCTCCTTCGCGCCGCCGACCTCCATCTCGAAGATCTCCTTGCTGATGGTCTCCTGCACCTCGTCGTAGAGCTTCTTCTGAGCGTCCTCGAGGTCGCAGTAGATGAGCTGCTCGATCTTCGGGGGCAGTTCCGGGGCGACCGCGGCCTTGGAGCGCCGCAGGATGTAGGGGGCGGCCATGCGGAGCAGCCGGTCGTCGTGCCACTTGCGGTCCTCGCCCGTCAGGCGCTCCTGGGCCTTGGGCAGGTAGCCCGGCATGAGGAAGCCGAAGAGCGAGCGCAGGTCGTCAAGGGAGTTCTCCACCGGCGTGCCGGTCAGGATGTAACGCCCCTTGGCGATGAGCTGCTTGACCGACTTGGCGGCCTGCGAGCGTGGGTTCTTGATGTTCTGGCCCTCGTCGCAGGTCACGGCGCCCCAGCTGAGGAGGGAGAACACGCCGACGTCGCGGGCGAGCGTGCCGTAGGAGGTGATGACGAGGTCGAACTTGCCCAGGTACTCCTGGGAGACCACGCGCTGCTGGCCGTGGTGGGCGAGGGTGCGCAGGGAGGGCGTGAAGCGCTTGGCCTCGCGGCGCCAGTTCTCCACGAGCGAGGCGGGGCAGACCACGAGGCAGGGGCCGTCCTCGCGGCGGTGGTTGCGGAGGGCCTCCATGAAGGCGAGCGCCTGCACGGTCTTGCCCAGGCCCATCTCGTCGGCGAGGAGGCCGCCGAGGTTGCTGGTGTGGATGTGCCAGAGCCAGGCCACGCCCACCTGCTGGTAGAGGCGCAGCACGGTGCCCAGCTCGGCGCGCATGGGCGCGGGCTGCAGCTTGGAGAGGTTGCGGATCGCGTCGGAGCGCTTGGACCAGGTCTCGGGCGGGGCGAACGCGACCTGCAGCTCCTCGGCGATGGCGTCGGCGCTGGCGAGGTCGGCGTAGCCGATCTTGAGCTCGAGCTCGAGGTCGACGTCGCGCTTGGCGTCGCCGGTGATGCGGCGCTGCGCGTTGCGGATGGACTCGAGGAGCTCGGGCGTGATGAGACGCGGCCCGTGGTCGGTGTAGAAGAACATCCGTCCGCTGGAGAGGGCCTCCTGCACCACCTTGGGCGACTTGCCCTCGGGGTCGATGCCGACCGCGAAGTTGAAGCCGCCCTCCGCCTCCGAGGCGTCGCAGCGGGCCTTGGCCAGCTGCACCTTGGCGAGGGAGTTGCTCAGGTTGTGCGAGAAGTAGGACTCGTTCTGGTCGAGCAGCAGGTGGTGGTGCCGGGCGAGGAAGTTGAGCACCTGGATGGTGCCGGCCATGTACCACTCGCGGGTCGCCGTCTCGAGGGTGAAGCCCGTGCGCTTGAGGACCTCGCGGAGCTCGGCCACCGGCCCGGAGGACTGCTGGGGCAGGCGCACGCGCAGCCACTTCATGGAGCCGTCGAGCCAGACCTTGTCCTCGCGGCCGCGCTCGGTGGAGCGCACCTCCTGCTCCTCCTCGCCGTCCTCGGGGTCGGTTGCGGGCGCCTTGGGGGCCGGGGCCTCGGGCTCCTCGAGGTGGGCGTGCACGCCGGCCAGACGGTCGCCCTCCCATGCGAGCGGGGCGTCGGGGGCGTTGGCCATGCGGAAGATGCCGAGCCCGCGGCCGATGGAAAGCAGCTGGCGCAGGTGGCGCCGGGTGAGGGGCAGGATGCCCTGCAGCCGTCCGTTGCAGAGGTTCTCCAGGATCGCCAGGAAGAAGACCGTCTCCGGCTCGATGTTCCAGGCCTTGCCGCGGTCGAGGTTCTCGGGGGCGACCTGCGTGCCCTCGACGCGGAGCTCGAGCCGGCAGATGATCTCGTCGCGCTGCGCGGCGGTCGCGATGTTCGGCGGGACGATGAAGCGCACCTCGATGGGCGTGCCCTTGCGGTTGGAGAGGCTGATCGAGCGCAGGCGCGGTCCGCCGGCGGCGTCAGGGGCCGTCCGCTTGTCGGCGGCGGGCGCGGCGGGCGTCTCGGCGGCGGGCGCGGGCTTCTCCTCCTCGATCTTCATGCGCCCCTCCTTCACCGCGAGGGCGAGGTAGGCGGCCACGGAGTGGATGCAGACCTTGCGCTGCTTGACGGAGACTTCGCAGCCGCACTCGTTGCGCTGGAAGGTGACCGAGCGGAGGTTCCAGCGCGCCTCGCGGCTGCCCCTTTCCTCCTCCACGAGGGCCTCGACGACGGGGGCGTTCCAGGAGGCCTTGCGGACTTTGCCACCCCTGACCAGGGCCTTCGCCTGGAGCACGGTCGCCCCTCCGGCCAGGTCGATCAGGTCGTCTTCTGTGATGTTGGGCAACGGCGACTTGGCCGCCATGGATCTAGGGGGTCTCGAGCGTCCCGCCCCCTGAGGGGAGGTCCGTGAGTTAGTAACTTTAGTTATGGAATAGGCGGCGCCTCAGAGGGCGACGTCCTGGTCCGGTACTCCGGGGTGCATCTCGAAGATGCCCACCGGAGTCGTCGGTCCGGTCATCACGATGGAGTAATCCGGGCCTATGCCAATACTAATCTGCCCCCCCGGCATGTGGACCGTGACGTCGGCGTCCACCAGCCCCATCTTGCGGGCCACGGCGGCCGAGGCGGAGGACGAGGAGCCGGAGGCGAGGGTGTAGCCGGCCCCCCGCTCCCAGATCTCGATCCGCACATTTCGGCGGTCCAGAACCTTCATGAACTGGACATTGGTGCGGTTGGGGAAGTTGGGGTGGGTCTCCAGATGGGGCCCGTAGGTGCGGGCGAGGTCAGGGCTCAGCTCCTCGACCGGTATGACGCAGTGGGGGTTGCCCACGGTGGCCGACCAGTAGCGGAAGGTGCGTCCGGCGACGGCGATCTCCTCGCCGAGGACCTCGCGGTCGGGCCCGACGTGCGGAATCTGCGGCGCACGGAAGGACACGCCGCCCATCTCGACGCGGATGCGGCGTCCGCCCTCGAACACGGCGCAGCCGACGACGCCGCCGAGCGTGTGCAGGCGGAACTCCTGACCCTCGCGGACGCGTCCGGTGTCGAGGAGGTGGCGGCAGAAGATGCGGATGCCGTTGCCGGACTTCTCCGCCTCGGAGCCGTCCGGGTTCAGGATGCGCAGGCCGATGAGCCCGTCGGCGCGCTCGATCGGTCCGTAAAGGATGCCGTCCGAGCCGAGGCCGTAATGGCGGTGGCAGACCTTGCGGATCGCGTCCGCCGCGAAGAGGGCGGGGCACGCCTTCGGCTCGAGCACGAGGTAGTCGTTGCCGAGGGCATGGTACTTGGCGAAGCGCATCTGCGTTGTGATTGGCGTTTTTCGCTCCTTTGGCAAGCGTGGGCGGGGAGGGCTTGGCAAAGCGGGCCGTCTCGCTATGCACGCAGCATGCGCCTCGCCCCTTTCCTCGCCTTCGTGTCGGCGCTGGCCCTCTCCGCCGCCGAACGGCCCAACATCGTCCTGATCTACGCGGACGACATCGGCTGGGGCGACCTCGGCTGCTACGGTGCCAAGGTCATACCGACGCCCAACCTTGACCGTCTCGCCGCGCAGGGCGTGCGCTTCACCGCCGGCTACTGCACGTCCGCCACCTGCACGCCCTCGCGCTACTCCCTGCTCACGGGCGAATACGCCTGGCGCCGTCAGGGCACGGGCGTCCTCCCCGGCGACGCGCGCATGATCATCCGCCCCGGCCGGGGCACGATAGCCTCCGGGCTGGCCGGGCTCGGCTACGCCACGGGCGTGGTCGGCAAGTGGCACCTCGGACTCGGCTCCGGCGAGGTCGACTGGAACGGCAGGATCGCCCCTTCGCCGAACGAGATCGGGTTCACCTACTCCTTCATCATGGCCGCGACCGGCGACCGCGTGCCCACGGTCTACGTCGAGGACGGCCGCGTGGCGGGGCTCGACCCGAAGGATCCGATCGAGGTGAACTACAAGGCCCCCTACCCGGGCGATCCCGACCTCAAGCTCGACGCGGAAAGGTCAAGGCTGAAGATGGACTGGTCGCACGGGCACAACATGGCGCTCGTCAACGGCGTCGGCCGCATCGGCTGGATGAAGGGCGGCAAGTCCGCGGTTTGGAACGACGAGACGATGGGCGACGTCTTCGCCGAAAAGGCCTGCTCGTTCATCGCGCGCAGCAAGGACCGCCCCTTCCTCCTCTACTACGCCTCGCACGAGAACCACGTGCCGCGCCTGCCGCACCCGCGCTACGCGGGCCGCACGCCGCTCGGCCCGCGCGGCGACGCCGTCGTGGCCTTCGACGACCAGGTGGGGCGCATCCTGGCCGAGCTTGACCGCCACGGTCTCGCCGAGAGGACGCTCGTGGTGGTCTCGTCCGACAACGGCCCCATCCTCGACGACGGCTACAAGGACCAGTCGACCGAACTGAACGCGAAGGCGGGCCATGAGCCGGCCGGGCCCTTCCGTGCGGGCAAATACTCCATCCTCGAGGGCGGCACGCGCGTGCCGTTCATCGTGCGCTGGCCGGGCCGCGCGCCCGCCGGCAAGGTCTCCGACGCGCTGGTCTCGCAGGTCGACCTGCCGGCCTCGTTCCTGCGTCTCGCCGGCGGCGACCCCGCGGCGTTCGCCTCCCTCGACTCCCGGGACCATTCCGCGGCGCTGGTCGGCGGCGCGGGGCGCGCGCTGCTCATCTCGAGCACGCAGGGCGGGCAGCTTTCCATCCGCGACGAGCGCTGGAAATACATCCCCGGCACGGGCCAGAAGGGCAAGGGCGCGGGCAAGTCCGCGGCGGTCCAGCCCGGCAGGGCCGAGGACTTCAGGCGCGACGCCGTGGAGCAGGCCGGCGACCGCCTGTTCGACCTGGTCGCCGATCCTTCCGAACGCCGGAACCTCGCGCCGGCCAATCCCGAAGTCGTGGCCCGCCTGAAGGCCGCCCTTGCCGCCGAGCGCGCCAAGGGCTTCAACCAGCCGCTCGGACTCTGATTTGCACCATGAAGAAGATACGCGTCCTCTGCGTCGGCGCCGGCCACATGGGCCGTTCCCACGCCCTCGCCTACCACAAGCTCGCCGGCTTCGAGATCGTCGGCCTCGTCACCCGCTCCGCGGAGTCCCGCGCCAGGCTCAACGCCGAGCTCGGCGGCGGCTACGCCGAGTTCGCGGACTTCCATGACGCGCTCGCGCGCACGCGGCCGGACGCCGTCTCCATCTCCAGCTATCCGGACACCCACGCCGAATACGCCGTCGCCGCGCTCGACGCCGGCTGCCACGTCTTCGTGGAGAAGCCGCTCGCCGTCACCGTGGAGGAGGCCGAGCGCATCGTGGCCAAGGCCAGGGCGGTGAAGCGCAAGGTCGTCATCGGCTACATCCTGCGCCACCATCCCGCGTGGACCCAGTTCGTCGCGACAGTCCAGAAGCTGGGCAAGCCGCTGGTGATGCGGATGAACCTCAACCAGCAGAGCTTCGGCGACATGTGGAAGACCCACCGCGCGCTCCTGCAGAGCTGCAGTCCGGTCGTCGACTGCGGCGTCCATTACGTCGACATCATGTGCCTGATGACCGGCAGCCGTCCCGTGCGCGTCTCGGGCATCGGCGCGCGGCTCACCGAGGACATGCCCGCCGGCCAGATCAACTACGGCCAGCTCCAGGTGACCTTCGCCGACGGTTCGGTCGGCTGGTACGAGGCCGGCTGGGGCCCGATGATGTCGGAGGAGGCGTTCTTCGTGAAGGACGTCATCGGTCCGAAGGGCTGCGTCTCCATCGTGGCCGGCAAGGCCGCGCAGGCGGGCAACTCGGCCGACGTCGACTCCCATTCGGCCGCGCAGGCGCTGAAGGTCCACCACGCGGCGCTAGGGCCCGACGGCAAGTTCCTGAAGCCCGACGAGGTCGTCCCGACCGACGCCGATCCCGGCCACGACGGGCTGTGCGAGCGGGAGCAGGTCTACTTCGAGCGCGCGATCCGCGAGGACCTCGACCTCACCGCCCACATGGACGACGCCGTGAACTCGATGCGCATCGTGCACGCCGCCGACCGGTCCTTCCGCGAGGGTCGCACGGTCGAGCTCTGATCCCGCATGGCCCAGCCCAACGTCGTCTTCATGGGGGTCAGCGGCTGCGGCAAGAGCACCGTGGCCGCCCTGTTCGCCCGGACGACGGGAGCGGCGCTCATCGAGGCCGACGACTTCCATCCGCCGGCCAATGTGGAGAAGATGCGCGCAGGCACGCCGCTGACCGACGCCGACCGCGCGGGCTGGCTGTCCGCGATGGCGGCACGCATCGCGCAGGGCCGCGCGAAGGGCGAGCGGATGGCGATCACGTGCTCCGCGCTCAGGCGCGCCTACCGCGACCATCTTCGCCGTGGCGACCCCGACCTGGTCTTCGTGCACCTGACGGGCACGCGCGAGCTGCTCGCCGCCCGCATCGGCGCGCGCCAGGGACACTTCATGCCCGCCAGTCTCCTCGACAGCCAGCTCGCCGCCCTCGAGCCGCCGTCGCCGGCGGACGAGCGGTGCGTCAGCATCGACGTCGGTCCCGAGCCGGCGGCGATCCAGGCCGCCGTGGTCTCCGCGCTCGCAGGGCTCTGAAAGCAGGAAGGCCCGCCGGACGGCGGGCCTTCGCGGACGGAACCGGAGGGGCTCAGTTCGAGCGCTTCCAGCTGACCTTGGAGGGCTCGACGACGCTCTCCTTGTCCTTTGTCGGGAATTCCTTGGGGACCTCGAGGGTCACCTTGCCGGTGGCGGCCCACTCGACCGAACGGGCGAACACCGTCTGGAAGCCCACGCAGTGCAGCGGATCGAGCGGCACGCCGCCCATGAGGTGCCCCATCGAGGTGGTCACGACGCGGCCCTGACCGAACTTGGCCCACCACACCATCGGTTCGTGCATGCCGGTGCCCTTGGAATGGTCCTCGGGCGAGGAGAAGGCGCTGGCCAGGATGTCCACATGGCCGGCGTCGCCGCGCATGCGGTGGTAGAGCTCGTCGGAGGCGTGCAGCCACTCGACCGGCATGCCTTTCTGGATGGGGTGGTCCATGTTGCGTCCTTTGAGCACGAAGGCGTGCTTGGGGCCGTGACCGGAGCCGAAGCCGCGGTCCTGGAACTTCTCCTTCTCGCGGGGGACGGCGACGGCCTTGCCGGTCGCGTCATCGACGGCCACGCGGTCCTTGAAGGTGTCGCCGCGCCAGCCGAAGCAGATCATCTCGTTGAAGTCCTCCCAGTTGGTGAAGGCGTTGTTGGCCGCATGCACGTTGACGAGTCCGCCGCCCTGGAGGACGAAGGCGGTGAAGGCCTGCTTCACCGGATCGGTCCATTCGGCGCCGTTGTAGTTGTTCACGATGACCTGGTACTTGCCGAAATCGGGGAGCCACTTCTCCCATTCGCCGGCGTGGGCGCGGCTGAAGGCGGCCTCCTCGTCCTTCCAGGCCTGCAGGGCCTTCTCGAAGTCGGCCTTCTGCTTGTCGTCCATCTTCTTGGGGCGCTGCGGCGCGCGCTTGGTGAAGGCGGGAGGCGCGGTGGACACGTCGACCTGGAAGCCGCCGACGGCGGCGAGGGTGGCCTTCAGGGATGCGGTGGTTCCCTGCCAGTCGTGGGTGTTGCGCCCGTCGATGACGAGCACGCGGACCGGCTCGGCGGCGCCGAGGACGGCGGCGGCGAGGGCGAGGGCCGCGGTGATGCAGTGGCGGATGGGGTTCATGGGGACGACATAAGAACCCCCCGGCGGGGGCGGGGCGAGCGTTTTTCAGCCCCGGTCGAGGGAGCGGTAGTGGATGGCCTCGAGCAGATGCGCGGTGGCGATGCGTCCGGAGCCCGAGAGGTCGGCGACCGTCCGGGCGACACGGAGGATCCGGTCGTAGGCCCGGGCGGAGAGCCCCAGCTTCTCCATCGCCTGCTGAAGCAGGTCGCCCTGCGCGCGCTCGAGGGCGCAGTGCTCACGCAGCTCCCTGCCGCCCAGCAGGGCGTTGCAGCCGCCGGCGCGCGCCCCGAAGCGTGCGCGCTGGAGCGAACGCGCGGCCTCCACCCGCGCGCGCATCTCGGCGGAGGCCTCGCCGGGCGCGGCGGAACGGAGCTCCTCGATGGTCAGCGCCGGCGCCTCCACCTGCACGTCGCTGCGGTCCAGCAGGGGGCCCGAGACGCGTGACCGGTAGCGCCTCACCTGCGAGGGCGAGCAGCGGCATTCGCGCATGCGGTCGCCGAGGTGCCCGCAGGGGCAGGGGTTCATCGCCGCCACGAGCATGATGCGCGAGGGCAGGGTGACCTTGGCGGCCGCGCGCGAGACGGTGACCTGTCCGTCCTCGAGCGGCTGGCGCAGCACCTCCAGGGCCGACCGGCGGAACTCGGGCAGCTCGTCGAGAAAGAGCACGCCGCGGTGCGCCAGGGACACCTCTCCGGGGCCCGGCATGCTGCCGCCGCCGATGAGGCCGATGTCGCTGATCGTGTGATGCGGCGAACGGAACGGCCGCGACCAGGCGCGCGCATCCGTGGAGGGGCACGCGCCCGCGGCGGAATGCACCGACAGGATCTCGAGGCGCTCCTCGGCGTCCGGCTCGGGCAGCACCGTCGGGATGCGCTTCGCGATGAGCGACTTTCCCGATCCCGGCGGACCGATCAACAGGAGGTTGTGTCCGCCGGCGGCGGCGACCTCCACCGCGCGACGGACCGCCAGCTGGCCCTTGACCTCGGAAAAATCAGGGAGCTCGCCCGCGGCGGCGACCGGGATGGTGCTGCCGGGCGGCAGCGGCGCGAAGCCGGGGTCGCCGTTCAGGAAGCGCCGCGCCCCGTCGAGGGAGTCCGCCGCGAAGGACTCGATGCCCGGCACGAGCGAGGCCTCCGCGGCCGATGCCCGCGGCAGCACCACGCCCTTCAGGCCCAGCCTCCGGGCGAGGAGCGCGAAAGCGACGCCCCCGCGCACGGGCCGCGTGCCGCCGCTGAGCCCGAGTTCGCCGGCGATGAGGTACTGCGTGAGGCGCGTCCGGTCGAGCTGCCCCGTGGCGGCGGCCAGGCCGAGCGCGATCGGCAGGTCGTAGAAGGCGCCCTCCTTGCGCAAGTCGCCCGGGGCGAGGTTGATCGTCGTGCGCGTCTCGGGCAGACGCAGGCCGGCGTTCTGGAGGGCGGAGGTCACGCGGTCCTCCGACTCCTTGACGGCTGCGTCCGGCAGGCCGACCAGCCAGAGGCCGTATTCACCCATCTCGCCGGAGTTCACCTCGACCTCCACCGGGAGGGCCTCGACGCCGACCAGCGCGCCCGAACGTATGACGGAAAGCATGGCGCGGGCGAACCGGCGGATGTCTGACTGTGCAACCACCTTCCCGTGGGAGGATTCGCTGAGTGGCTTCGCTTTGCGCCGCGCCTTCGCCCGATTCGGACATCCTTCCGCGCTTGCCCGCGCGGGGCGGTTTCGGTCAGTCTGCGGCCACCCCGCAATGAAGATCAGGACCCACCATCACGCCGCCGCCATGGGCGCCGCCGCCGCCGCCGAAGGCGCCGAGGTCATCCGCCGCGCCCTCGCCGCCCGGGACCGCGTCAGCATCATCGTCGCGACGGGCGCCAGCCAGTTCGAGACGCTCAAGGCGCTGGTGAAGGAGCCCGGCATCGACTGGTCGCGCATCACGGCCTTCCATCTGGACGAATACGTCGGCCTCCCCGAGGCCCACGGCGCCAGTTTCCGCAAGTACCTGCGCGAGCGATTCGTCGACCTGCTGCCGAGCCGCCCCGAGTTCATCCCCGTGAACGGCGACGCACGCGACCTGCGCGCCGAGCTCGACCGTCTTTCGGGGCTCATCTCGAAGACCACCATCGAGGTCTGCTTCGCCGGCATCGGCGAGAACTCGCACCTCGCCTTCAACGATCCGCCCGCCGACTTCCAGACCACGCGGCCCTACCTCGTCGTCGACCTCGACGAGGCCTGCCGCCGGCAGCAGTTCGGCGAGGGCTGGTTCCCCACCATGGCCGACGTGCCTAAGCAGGCGATCTCGATGTCCATCCGCGAGATCATGCGCGCCAGGAAGATCGTCCTCTCCGTTCCGGACCAGCGCAAGGCGGCCGCGGTCAAGGCCACGGTCGAAGGTCCGGTCACGCCGCTCTGCCCCGCTTCGGTGGTGCAGGGCCATCCCGACTGCACGCTGCATCTGGACGGACCTTCCGCGTCGGGCCTCGCGGCCGGACGCGGCTGACATGTCAGGCGCCGCCCAGACCGTTCGCGGACTCGATCCGGCCACCTCGCGGCCGATCGCGGTCGAGGTCGCGCAGGGCGTCGTGCGCTCCGTCCGCGAGGAGGCCCATGCGGAGAAGGGCTGGATCGCCCCGGGGCTGGTCGACCTGCAGGTGAACGGCTTCATGGGTCGCGACGTCAACGCGGCGGCGCCCTCGGCCAAGGAGATCTCCGGACTCTGCCGCGAGATGCTGAAGGTCGGCGTCACGACCTTCCTGCCCACCGTCATCACGAACGCCGAGTCCGCGATCGTCGCCTCGCTCAAGGCCGTGCGCGCGGCCGTCGAAACCGATCCCGTCGCGGCGCAGATGGTCGTCGGCATCCACGTCGAGGGACCGCACATCGCTCCCGAGGACGGTCCGCGCGGCGCGCATCCCGCGACGCACGTCCGGGCTCCCTCCGTCGAGGAGTTCGGGCGGTGGCAGCAGGCCGCCGGCGGACTGATAAGCCTCGTCACGCTCTCGCCCCACTGGTCCGGCGCGGCCGACTACGTCCGTCACCTTTGCGCGGCGGGCGTGACGGTCTCCATCGGCCACACCTCGGCCGACGAGGCGTCCATCGCCGCCGCCGTCGCGGCGGGGGCGCGCCTCTCGACCCACCTGGGCAACGGCTGCAGCGCGCTGCTCGACCGACGTCGCAACGTCCTGTGGCCGCAGCTCGCGTCGGACGAACTCACCGCCATGTTCATCGCTGACGGGCACCATCTCGTCCCGCCGGCCCTCAAGACCATGTTGCGGGCCAAGGGGCTCGACCGCTCGCTCGTCGTCTCCGACACCGTCGCGCTCGGCGGCATGCCGGCGGGCCGCTACATGACTTCCGTCGGCGGCAAGGTCATCCTGCGGGAGGACGGATTCCTCGCCCTGGACGACGGCACCGGCAACTACCTCGCCGGCGCGGCGCTGCCGCTCATCGCCGCCCTGCCCGTGCTCGTGCATCAGGCCGGACTGACCCTCGCGGATGCGCTCAAGCTGGCCACGTGCAATCCGGGCAGGTGGGCGAAGGGCAGGGGTGAGCTCAGGCCGGGCGCAAGGGCGGACATAGTGGTGTTCGGCTGGGACGGATCGCGCGCGCTTCCCCGGGCGGAGCAGGTCTGGCTCGGCGGACAGCGGCTGGTCTGACCCGAATCGCTGGTTGAAGCCGGCCCGAAGGCGGCTAACTTCTGGCCATGATGAAAGAAGAAGTGGTCCAGTTGCTGGGAATACTGGTTGTGCTCCTCTTCCTCGCGTCGCCGATCCTGATCATCGTCCTCTTCGTGAAGGTGGATCGACTGGGCAAGGAGCTCGAGAAGCTCAAGGGCGGCGCTCCTGCCAATCCCCCCGCGCCCGTCGCCCGGGCTGACCGGCCTTCCGTCGTCCCCCCCCCCGTCGCGCCCGCCGTGCCCCCGCCGCTGCCCGTGCCGTCCGTGCAGCGGCCCCCTCTGCCAGTCGCGCCTTCCGGACCATCTCCCCTGGTCGTCCGTCTGCGTGACATCGGCCTGCTTCCCCCGGCCGAGCTTGCGGGCGAAAGCGCGCTGGGAGCATGGTGGGCGGCCCGTGTCGGCGGCCTGATCGGCGTGGCCGCCGCCGTCTTCCTCGGCATCTGGCTGAACCTGACCTCCGAGCTCCCCGCGTGGCTGCGTCTCGCGCAGGTCGTCCTCATCGGCGCGGCGATCCTGGTCGGGGGACTCAACCTGGCGCTCCGCCGTCCCGATCTCGGCCGCGTGCTGACCGCCCTGGGCGCGACCGTGCTGCAGTTCTCCGCCTGGGCCTCGCAGGGCCTTGACCGCATGCGCGTCGTCGACTCCCCTTCACTTGGGGTGTTCGTGCAGCTTGTCGCCGCGGCGGCCGTCGCCGCCCTGGCGCTGTCGAAGTCGGACCGCCTCCTGGCCCAGCTTGCGACCTCCTTCGCCGCCGCCAGCCTGATCGTCGGCGTCGGGCAGATGCCCGGCTCCGCGCTCGTCTCGGGAGCGGCCGTGGCCTGCGTGGCCCTGCTGGGCGCGGCGTTCCTCGTCCGTGCGGGATGGTTCTCCGCCGCCGTCATCGGACTTGTCGGATCGCAGCTCGCGCTGCTGAGGGGCGGCCTGGCGACGACGGCCGTCGTCATCGCCGTCGCGCTGGCCTTCCTCGCCAACTGGGGCGCCGAGCGACTTGTCCGCGGGCGCGGCTTCTTCCGGAGCGAATCCGAGCGCCTGGCGTTCTCGCTCGCCTCCTTCCTCCTGCCCGTGGCCGCGCTGCTGAACCATGCGTCCGCCCGTCCTGAGCGTCCTGCCTTCGCGTTCGTCTGCGCGGCGGTCGCGGGCGTG
Organism: Opitutia bacterium; assembly: GCA_046095205.1. Lineage (GTDB taxonomy): Bacteria > Verrucomicrobiota > Verrucomicrobiia > Opitutales > UBA953 > UBA953. The sequence continues at coordinate 4,188 of JBJTIX010000136.1, read as the reverse complement.
CTGGCCTTCCTGGAGACCAAGGCCTCGCCCGTCGCGGCCTCCAGCCTCCTTGCCTTCGCCCTCGGGCTCGCCGCCGCGGGCGGCGCCTGGACGCTTGACCAGCGTCTGGACTGGATCGTCTGGTTCATGGCCGGCGGACTGGCCCTGTTCGCCGCGATCAGGACCTCCTCCTCCGTGCTCCGTTGGGCGAGCGAGGGTTTCGTGATGGTGGCGGCGCTGAGCTTCGCCTCGACCGTTCCTTCCCGCGAGTGGCATGGCCTTCTCGCCGCCGTCCTCTTCTCCGTCCTGCTCGGCGCGAGGGAGAAGGCCAGGGGCGCCTTCTACGGGGACTCCTTCCTTTCCGCGGCGGGCGGGCTGTCGCTGGTCATCGTCCTGCTGTCCGTGCAGGACCGCCTACCCAACTCCATCAGCGTCCTGCCGTGGCTGGCGCCGCTGGCCGTCGACCGCCTGCTCCCTTCCCCCGCACTGAGGATCGCGACCGTGCCTTCCGTGCTCTGGAGCCTGGTCGTGCTCACCAACTGGGGCGAGCTGGCCCAGAGCTCTTCGCATCGCGAGCCCGCCCTGTGGTCGGCGCTCGTGACGACGCTCGCGATCTTCGCCGTGCCCGGAGCCCTGCGCAGGGGCGTCAATGCCGTCCTCCGCCACGCGCTCTGCTTCCTCGCGGGCTACGCCGCGCTTCTCTTCACCTGGCACCTCTCCTTCCTTCTGCCCGCATCCCTCCACTGGCGCGTGGGTTTGGCCTGGGCGCTGGCCGGCCTGCTGTTCCTGGCGATCGTGCCGTCCGTGCGCGCGCTTGTCCGCCGGCTGCCCGAGGCCGACGAGCCGGGGGCGGAGCTCTCGATGTTCAGCTGGGGCGTGACCGTCAGCGCCTTCGTGCAGATGCTGGCGGGGCTCGCCCATCTCGTCGGTCCCTCCCGCGGCGGGTTCGCGTCGTCCGGCCCCCTGTTCCTGCACGCCTGCCTCCTGGTGCTCGGACTCGCCGCGCATCTGCGACAGGTGGCCGTCACCACCGCCTCGTCGGGGGAGTGGGGCACCGTGCAGCGCGCCCTGCTTCCGGCCCTCTGGCTCGGAATGAACTTCATCCTCCTGCGTGAACTTCCCGGCGTGACCGGATCGCTCGGCTGGGCGATCGCCTCCATGCTGACCTTCCTGACCGGCCATTTCGTCGGCGCCCGTGCGCTCCGCATGGTCGGTCTCGTCGGACTCGCGATGGTCGCCGGTCGCATCGTCGTCCACGACGTCACCGACCTGCTCGGGCGCGTCCTCGCCTGCGCGGGCCTGGCCGCGGCCTTCTTCGCGGTGGCCTGGGTCTATGGCCGACTTTCCAACAAGGAATCCCGCTGAGCCCGCAACTCACCCATGACTGCCATGTGCATCTCGTGGGCAACGGCCACGCGGGAAGCGGCTGCTGGCTGAGACTGGACGGACTCTGGCACCGCGTACTTGCGCGGGCCATGGTGACGGAGGCGGGCATCCCCGTGGGCGCGGGTGATGCCGGTTTCGACGAAGCTTACGAGCGCTCGATCGCCGGGATGCTGGCCGGCAGCGGACTGGACCGCGCCCTGCTTCTCGCCCAGGACGAGGTCTATCACGCCGACGGGACCAGGGCCGACTTCGGATCCTTCTTTGTCCCGAACGACCACCTCTTCGCCGTCTGCCGCCGCCACCCCGCCTTCCTGCCGGCCGTCTCCATCCATCCCGGGCGCCCGGGCGCGATGGAGGAGCTCGAGCGCTGCCTCTCGCTGGGGGCGCGGGCGCTCAAGCTCCTGCCCAACTGCCAGAACGTCGACTGCTCCCTGCCTGCTTACCGCCCCTTCTGGGAGAAGATGGCGTCGGCGGGTCTGCCGCTCCTTTCCCACACCGGCGGCGAGCTGACCGTGCCCGTGTTCAACCGCGCCTTCGAGGATCCCCGCATCCTCCGGCGGCCCCTCGAGCTGGGCGTGAAGGTCATCGCCGCGCACGGGGCAAGTTCCAGCATCCCCTGGAGCCGTGGGCATCTTGACGAACTCCTGCGGCTCATGGACGAGTTTCCGCACCTCTACGCCGACACCAGCGCCCTGAATAGCCCCGTGCGCAGCGCCATCCTGCGCGGCGTCCTCGCATGCCGCCACCGCGGTCGCTTCCTGCACGGCAGCGACCACCCCCTGCCCGTGGGCGCCGGCTGGCCCAGGTTGCGCGGCCGGATTCCTGCGGCGGCCAGACGTGCCGCCTCCGCGGAGCGCAACCCCCTCGCGCGCGACCGCATGCTCAAGCAGGCCATGGGCTTCGACCCGGAGCACTTCACCCGCCTGGCCGAGGTGCTGCGTCCCCTCTAGAGCGAGCGCAGCAGCGCGGGGATGTCCACCGACTCCCTCACCATCCGCTCGATGATCGGGATCTTGTCCGAGTCCTGGCTCATCGTCTTGACCGTCATGTTGTTGATGCGCGCCGTCACCGCGAAGGACTCCGTCTCCGCCGAGGCGACCGCGAGGCCGGCCTCCTTCAGCCTGCGGAGCGTCTCTTCGCCCGGCAGCAGCCCGTTGGAGAGGATGATGCCGGCCAGGTTGCCCGTGCCGCCTCCCGTGACGAGCGCCTCGAGCAGGTCCTCGCGGTCGCCCGGCACGATGACCAGCGTGCCGGCCGTCTTGAGGTATTCGGCCGCGCGTCGCGCGGACATCGCGCCGATGATCACGCGCCGGACCCGGCGCATGCCCGGGGGCCGGTTGATCCAGCGGGCGCGCGTCTCCTCCGCGACCTGGTCGAGATTGGGGTAGGCCAGCGTCTCCTGGAGGGGGATGACTCCCAGGAGCGGCACGCCCAGCTGGCGCAGACCGCGTCCCGCGAAGTCGCGGATGAACTCGATCTTGTCGGGCATGACCTTGTTCAGGATGGCGCCGACCACCTGGACCCCCGCCCGGTCGAAGAGCGCCTTGTTCAGCGCGATCTCGTCGACCGGCTTGCCGATGCCGCCCGCGGCCACGAGCAGCGCCTTCGAGCCGAGCACCCGTGCGTTGTCCGCGTTGGAGGAGCCGAAGACCGAGCCGACCCCGGCGTGGCCGGAGCCTTCGACCACGACCACGTCCTTGCCGTAGGCCGTGCGGTCGAACGCGCGGCAGATGCGATCCGTGATCTGCGGTCCGATCTCGGACGGATTCTCCAGGTACTGCTTCGTGAAGTCAGGGCCGATGGCGACCGGCGACATGGCGGCGATCGGCACGTCGAGGTCGAAGAGCCCGTTGATGAGCAGCGAATCCTCGTCCACCTGGTCGTCGCCGGACTGGACCACCCGCTGCGCGATCGGCTTGATGTAGCCCACGTGGAGCCCCATCGAGCGGAGGGCGGCGGTGAGTCCGAGGCAGGTCGTCGTCTTGCCGTCGTTCATGCGCGTCGCCGCGACGAAGATGCGGCGCGTGTCGCGGTTCATCGGGCGCGTGAGCAGCCCGGGCACGTTCTCGGCGAACCTGCGCTTGGAGGCCATGCTCAGGGCTTGCCCGGGGTGGCCGCAGGGTAGAGATAGGCCCGGTCGACCGCCTGGGCGGCCACGATGACCGCGGTGCCGAAGATGTCGTGGGCGCTGGCTCCGCGGGAGATCTCGGCGGCCGGCCGCTCGAGCCCCGTGAGAATCTGGCCGTAGGCGGGGATGTCGGCGATGTGCTGCGCGAGCTTCGAGGCGATGTTGCCCGAGTTCAGGTCGGGGAAGACGAGCACGCTGGCGCGTCCCGCCACCGCCCCCGGGATCTCCTTGGACTGGGCGGCGAAGGGGTTGATGGCGGCGTCGGCCTGCATCTCGCCGTCGATGTCGCAGGCGATGCCGAGCTCGCGGGCCTTGCGACGGGCGAGTTCCGTGGCCGCCTGCACGCGCTTGACCGACTCGACCCTCGGGCTGGAGGCGTGCGTCGTGAAGGCGAGGAGCGCGACCTTGGGGCGGGAGTTCGTGAGGTGACCGGCCAGGCCGGCCGTGGTGACGGCGATGTCGGACAGCTGGACCGCCGTCGGTTCCGGTATGACGCCGCAGTCCGCGAGGAAGAGCACGCCCTCGTGGCCGAAGCGTCCCTCCTCCGATTCGAGGATCTGCATCGAGGACACCGTCTCGACGCCCGACAGGCGGGGCATCGTCTGCTGCACGGCGCGCAGGCCCGAGGCAGCGTGCGTCGTGGCGCCGGAGATCAACGCGTCCGCGGCGCCGGTGGCGACCATCAGGCAGGCGAA